>NZ_JACVVF010000018.1:0-100596 GCF_016648095.1 Pseudomonas sp. S32 | reverse complement strand
CCCTCCGCAAGTCCTTCGTTCGGCCTCCTGAAGTCGCGAAGATCAAGATCACAGTCAAGATCAAGATCAAGATCAAGATCAAGATCAAGATCAAGATCAAGATCTACAGCAACAGCAACAGCGAACTTGAATATATCCATGCACTCACTGGAAGAACTCGTATGCTACTGCTTCTAGGCGCGCGATAGTTCAAGCAACACAGATTGCGACTTCAGGGGACCGGATGATGGGAGCGGGCGGCGTTGGTTACTTGGGCCAAGACCCAAGTAACCCGCCGTCAGGGCGGAAAGGTGACTAAGCGCCACCCGCGCAAAAGAATGTTTGCGCGGGATAAGCGCCATCCAATCAGTTTGGAAGCTTGTAAGCGATGATGTAGTCACCCATCTTGGTACCCAGCGACCCATGGCCACCCGCAGTCACCAACACATACTGCTTGCCGTCCTTGCCCGTGTAGGTCATCGGCGTTGCCTGACCACCCGCTGGCAGCCGCGCCTTCCACAGCTCCTTGCCGTTGTTCACGTCATAGGCACGCAGGTACTGGTCCAACGTACCGCTGAGGAAGCCAACGCCACCGGCAGTTACGATGGAACCGCCCATGCTCGGTACGCCAACCGGCAGGCCGATCGGCACAGGAGTGCTGTCACGGGTAGTGCCGTTCTTGTGTTTCCAGACCACCTTGTTGGTGAACAGGTCAATGGCTGCCACATAGCCCCAGGCTGGCGCCTGGCACGGTACACCCAGCGGCGAAAGGAACGGGTGCATGGTCACGGCGTAGGGGGCGCCGGCGTTAGGCTGCACGCCGCTGGTTTCGCTTTCGCGCTTGCTGCCCTCGGCCACGTGCTCGCGTGGAATCATCTTCGACACGAACGCCATGTAGTTAGGCGTGGTGAACAGCAGTTGACGTACCGGGTCGACCGACACGCTGCCCCAGTTGAACACACCCACGTTGCCCGGGTAGACCAGGGTGCCCTGCTCGGACGGCGGCGTGTACTGGCCTTCGTAGCGCAGCTCGCGGAACTGGATGCGGCACAGCATCTGGTCGAACGGCGTGGCGCCCCACATGGCCTGCTCGGTCAGCTCAGGGCCCAGCAGGTTCAGGTCCGAACGGGCCTGTGTGGGCGAGGTGTGGTCGCCCTTCACTGCACCTTGCGGGGTCGGGATCTCACGGATCGGCACAATCGGCGTGCCGTCGCGACGGTCCAGCACGTACAGGCTGCCCTGTTTGGTCGGCACAATGATCGCGGGCTTCACGCCGTCGTCAGTCTTCAGCTGAACCAGGGTGGGCTGGCTGCCGACGTCCATGTCCCACAAGTCGTGGTGGGTGAACTGGTAGTTCCAACGCGCCTTGCCGGTGGCGAGGTCCAGGGCGACTACACCGGCGCTGTACTTCTCGGCACCCGGGGTACGGTCCGCACCCCACTGGTCCGGGGTCTGGTTGCCCAGCGGCAGGTAGATCATGCCCAGGTCTTCGTCGACGCTGGCGATCGACCACATGTTGGCCGAGTTGCGGCTGTAGGTCTTGCCCGGTGCCAGTGGCTTGGTGTCGTCCGGGTTGTTGCTGTCCCAGTTCCAGACCAAGTGGCCGTCGTGTACGTCGTAGGCGCGGATCACGCCCGATGGCTCGTCGACCGACTCGTTGTCGGTAACGTGGCCGCCGATGATGACCAGGTCACGGGTAATGGCTGCCGGCGAGGTGGAGTAGTAACCCCCCGCGGTGAACGGCCCGATGCCTTTGGTCAGGTCGATGGTGCCCTGGTTGGCGAAGCCTTCGCACACCTTGCCGTTGTCGGCGTTGATGGCGATCAGGCGGGCATCGGCGGTGGGCAGGTACAGCCGGCGCGGGCAAGCCTGGGCCACGGCCTGGCCGGCGTCGGTGATCTTCGGCGCGGGGCTGCCGTCACGGCTTACGTAGCGGTTTTCGTCGTAGTACGAAACACCGCGGCACGTCATGTGGGCGAAGCCCTTGAAGGTGCCGACCGGGCTTTTGACCTGCGGGTCGAAGCGCCAGATTTCTGCGCCGGTGTCCGGGTCCAGCGCCAGCAGGCGGCTGTGCGCGGTGCAGGCATAGAGCATGCCGTTGACCTTCAACGGGGTGTTCTGGTTGGTCAGTTCCACCGGGTCGTTGTCGGTGGGCAGGTCACCCGTGCGAATGCGCCAGGCCTCTTCCAGGCGGTAGGCGTTTTGCGCAGTGATCTGGCGCAGCGGGGAGTACCGGTCACCGTGCTCGGTGCGCCCATACGCCTGCCACTCGCCATCAGGCATGGCAGGGGCATCGCTGGCCATTTCACTGCTGTCGCGGCCCAGTTCGCCAAACACTTCACCTGGGTGGGTGAACTGGCTGGCCACGGCGCAGGCGCCCGAGGCGATCACGGCAACGCTCAGCAGCGCTGTGTTGGCTTTGCTGGCCGGGCCGATCAGCGGGCGGCGGGCCCAAGGCAGCAGCAGCACCAGGCCGATGGCGAACCACAGCGCCAGGCGCGGCACCAGTTGCCACCAGTCCAGGCCCACTTCCAGCAGCGCCCATACCGTGCTGCCCAGCAGAACCAGGCCATACAGGCCAAGACCGATACGGCGTTGGGCCAACAGCAGAATGCCCGACAGGGCGAAGCCGACACCGGCAATGAGGTAATACAGCGAACCGCCCACCTGGCTCAGCTTGATGCCGCCGGCCAGCAGCGCCAGCCCCATCAGTAGCAGCAAGACGCCGATCAGGCGGGGTAGCCAGCGGCTTCCACTCTTGGCACCTTCAGTGCTCATCGTATGTTCTCCGTTGAATGAATTAGGGTTAGAACGTGCTCTGGATCTTCAGGCCGCCGACCACCGCATCGTCCACCTGGGACACCCCGCCCGGGTGGCGGATGTACTGCAGGTTGGGGCGTACGGTGAGCCAGTCGGCCAGGTGAATGCCGTAATACAGTTCGGCGCTGTATTCAGTGTCTTGTACCGGGAGGAAACCCGGATTGGCGTAGTCGTCCACGCCTGCGGCCTGGTTGGCCAGGCGGGCATTCTTGCGGTAGGCGGGGTTGACGTGCACGCGGGCCAGGGCGAAGCCGATGTCGTCCTTGGCGCGAGCGTCGAACGGCCCTTTGAATACCAGCCCTGCCTGCACGTAGTTATCGATGGCATTGGTTTTCTTGTCATGCACCGTGGCGTTGGCGAACAGGCTCAGGCCACGGGACTGGTCGCTGGCCAAGGCAGTAACCTGCTGCTGGGCGCCGAGCCAGAACCCGTGTTTGCTTGAGCTGCTGCGGTAGGCGGCCCCACTGAGTGCTGCCGGCCTGCCGTTGTCGTCCTTGTAAACATCCTGTGTATTGGCATTACTGTAGTAGTAGCCAGCGCGATATTCCCCTTTCAAGCCTTGGATACGCGGGCTCCATACCAGTTCGATCGGCATCACGGCGCCTTGGGTGCCGCTGCCGCTGAGCTTGAAACCATTGCCGGATTCGAGGTTGGAAGGGTTTTGTTCGTACACGCCCACCTGGGCGAACAGGGCATCGCCGAGGTTGTAGCGCACACGCAGAGCCCATTGGCTGACCGGCCAGTTGTACCAGATGCCCCCCACCCAGTTACCCACTTGCGAGCCGCAGAACGCCAGGTTCTGGAAGTCGCACGGGAAGCTGTTGAAGTCTTCGCCCTCGCCAAAGCGGCCGAATTTCACATCCAGTGCGCCGTCGAAGTACTTCTGCCGCAGCCACAACTGCGTGAGGCGCCAGGTTTCCCCACGTCCCCAGACTTCCTGGGCCGACGTGAAGCCACCGACGCGGGGGTCGTTGATGCGGTCATTGCTGATGTTGTCACCGTGGCGCTCGGTAACGGTGAGCTGGAATTCGGCGTCTTTCCAGCCCAGCACCTTGTCCAGGTCCAGGTGGCTACCAAAGGTGAACTGGTCGCTGTAGCGCGCGGTGCGGTCGTGGTCATAGCCGCCGTGCAGGTTGCTGCCCATCTCGCCGGTGTAGCCGAAGGTAAAGTCGTAGCCTTTCTCCAGCAGGGCGCTGCGGGTACCGCCCCAGTCGCCGAACATCCAGGGCGAGTCGCTGGCGAACATATCGCCGGCACAGGCTGGGGATACCGATGCAGCCAGGGCAAGGGCGATGAAGCAGGGTTTTGGCAGTTGAAGCATGGGATAGCGCTGTCTTCTGATTATTGAAAATACGGCAAGCGCATCGATGGCGGTGATCCATCAATGGAAATGGCGTCAGGGAGGTTGGGTGAAGCGATTCAGCTTGCGGCGGGGAGGATATAGAGGAAGCGATCAGAAAAAAAGACAAATTGTCGCAGTGCATTGTTGCCTGCTGGGTAATAGTGGCGTGAGCGGGGCTGCAGGGCAGCCCCTTCTACACTGTCAGTACCGTCAGAACGTGGTCCGTAACCCCACCTCCACACTGCGCCCCGGCGCCGGTGCGATGTCGCGCAGGATCGAACTGGCGTAGCGCACCGTCTGGTCGGTGAGGTTCTCGCCACGCACGAAAGCCAGCCACTGGCTGTGGCCGATATCAAAGCGGTAGCCCACGCTGGCGCCCAAGGTGGTGTAGCCATCGGTGCTGGTTTCGTTGGCCGGTTTACGGTGCTGCGAAGCGGCATGTTGCACGTCCACCCGCGCCTGCCAACGGTCCAGTTCCCACACCAGCCCGCTGTTCAGGCGCAGCGGCGCAATGCGCGGCAATGGCTGACCGCTGTCGAGGTTCTTGGCCCGGGTGTAGTCCCCCGACAGTTCCAGGGCAAAGCTGCCATAGCGGTTCTGCGCCAGTTGCCAGCGGTCCTGGGCCTCGATGCCGTAGAAGCGCGCGCGTACGCCCTGGTACTCGTACTCCGGGAAGCCGCCATGGTCATGGTCGTGATCGTGGTCATCCTCGCCGTGATCATGGTCATGCCCCTCGCGCAGGCTGCCTGTGCCAATCAGGCCGATGTAGTTGCGAAAATGGCTGTAGAACACGCCCACGCTGCCCTTGTGCGTGCCGTTGTCGAAGCGCAGCGCCAGGTCGGCTGAAATGGCCTTTTCCTTGTTCAGGCTGGCGTCGCCCACTTCATAGGCGCCGGTGGCAACGTGAGCGCCATTGGCGTACAGCTCGTAGAAGGTCGGTGCCCGTTCGGTGTAGCCGAGGTTGGCCGCCAGCGACCAGATCGGGTCCAGCTGGTACACGGCACCGGAAGACAGGCTGAACGCATTGAAACTGCTGGCGCTGTCGGCGTCGGTGAAGTTCTCGTTCCCCTTGGCATCCGGGTCCACCCGGGTGTGTTCCAGGCGTGCACCCACACTCAGGTCCAGGCGTTCGGTGGCTTGCCATTGCTCCAGCAAGAACACCGCCAGGCTGTCGGTGTTGGTGTGCGGGACGAAGGCTTCCTCACCCAGTGCCGAAAATTCGTTGCGGCTAACCTGCGCCCCGACCACACCTTCTACCGGGCCCAACGGCTGATGACGGGCTTCGATACGGGCTTCGTAGCCCTTGTTCTTGAACGTGGTGTGCACTTCACCTTCTTCGATTTCGCGGTGCTGGTAGTCGGTGTAGCCGGCATCGACCTTGACCGAGCTGAACGGGCCTTCCAGGTCGCGCACTTCTGAGGCGAAAGCGTAGTGATCCTGCTGCATGTCCAGGCGCACGCCGGGTTCGGCAACCGACCCGTAGTTGCTGTCATAGCGGCTGTAGGACAGCCCGGCGTAACCGTGGTCCCAGTGGTAGGCACCGCCGAGTGCGCCGCCGTCCTGGCGGCCGTCGCTGTTTTCCAGGCGGTGCTTGCTGCCGGGGTCGTCGGCATCGCGCACCTTGGCGCTGCGGGCGTAACCCGGAATGCGCAGGTCGTTGAACTGGCGGCTGTTGGCATCGATGTGCAGGGCGAAAGCACCGTTACCGGCCTCCAGCTTGCCGGCGCTGCTGCGGGTGGTGTCGGCACCGCCATAGCGCAACTCACCCGCCCCCTGGATACCGTCGATGGGGCTGTCCGGGATCCGGTTGTCGAAGGTGTTCACCACGCCGCCGATGGCGTTGCCGCCATACAGCAGTGCAGCAGGGCCGCGGACGATTTCGATGCGATCGACCGTGACCGGGTCCAGCGGCACGGCATGGTCGTAGGACAGGGAAGAGGCGTCCAGAGCACCCACGCCGTTGCGCAGAATACGGATGCGGTCGCCATCCAGGCCACGGATGACCGGGCGGCTGGCACCTGGCCCGAACCAGGTCGAAGCAACCCCCGGTTGCTTGTTGAGGGTTTCCCCCAGACTGCCATGCTGCTGTTGCAGCAGGTCGTCGCCTTCGAGCACGGTGCTGGGCGCCGCGAGCTGGCGCTTGCCCAACGGGTTGGCAGTAATGACCTGGGGGGCGAGTTCCACAGCCTGGCTAGGTGACGCGGCTAACCAGAGCGCGACGGCGAGAGGGGAGAGGCGGAGCGGTGAGTACAACATGGGAAAAGAGCGTTCCTTGGCAGAAAGATTGTATTGTTACTATATAACATACGTATTTCAGCACAGAGATTTTGCTACTGGCCAGTCTTTTTCTGCCTCTACTGGCGGCACACCCCACCCTGGGGTGGTGTAAGGTGCGCATCTTTGCACCGGAGCACTGGCATGAGCACGGCCCAACACAACGCGCTGCACGGCAAGACCCTTGAACAGATCCTCACCGAGCTGGTGGCCCACTACCAATGGCAAGGCCTGGCCGAGCGCATCGACGTGCGCTGCTTCAAGAGCAACCCCACGATCAAGTCCAGCCTGACCTTTTTGCGCAAAACCCCCTGGGCTCGGGAAAAGGTCGAGCAGTTGTACGTGAAACTGCAGCGGCAAGCTTGAGGTGCCTCGCCGTGCCTGGTTGACCGGCATCGCGCTGCTCGGGTGGTTCGGCCTGGCCGTGCAGGTGTACCTGGTGTTGTGGGGGCGCTGGCAGGCGCAGGCCAGCCTGATCGGCGGGCTGATCAACGTGTTCGGGTATTTCACGGTGCTCACCAACCTGCTGGTGGCCACGGTGCTCAGCTATGCGGCATTTGGCCGTGAGGGGGCAGGCAAGCGGTTTTTCCTGTCACCGGTGGTGGCATCGGCAGTGGCGGTCAGCATCCTGCTGGTGGCCCTGGCCTACAGCATGTTGCTGCGCCACCTCTGGCAGCCAGAAGGCTGGCAGTGGCTGGCGGATGAGCTGCTGCACGACGTGATGCCCGCGCTGTACACCCTGTACTGGTGGTTCGAGGTGCCCAAAGGCACCTTGCGCGTGAGGCATCTGGCCGCCTGGGCGGTGTACCCGGCCGTGTACTTTGCCTACGCGCTGTGGCGGGGGGGGGAGATCGGGGCTTACGCCTACCCCTTCATCGATGTAGCCAGCCTTGGCTACGGCCAGGTGCTGGTCAACGCTCTTGGCGTGTTGGCGGGGTTCTGGGCGATTGGCCTGGTGCTGCTGGCGCTGGACCGGTGGCGCCAGTGAAGCGCTCGGGCGCGTCAGGCATCGTCCGCAGTGCCGTCGGCGCGCCAGTAGGCAGCCGCTTTGAGCGCATCGTCGGGCACGCCTTTTTCCAGTAATGCCGCCTTTACCTGACGGGTGAGGGCCTTTTCCAGCGCGACCCACGCATATACACGGCCCTCGGGCAGCGGCATGTGTTGCACCCGTGCAAGCACGTCGTCCTGCCCGCGAATCAGCCACTGCACGTCTACCTGGGCTGGGCTGGGCAATGGCTGCTGCTCATGGATGTCTTCTACCTGGACGACGGCGACCACGCGACGCCCTGCAGGCAGGCCTTCGAGGCGACGGCCGATGGCAGGCAGGGCGGTTTCGTCGCCAATCAGCAGGTAGCTGTCGAACATATCCGGCACCACCAGCGAGGCACGCGGCCCCGCGATATCCAGGTGCTGCCCTGGTGTCGCCTGGGCTGCCCAGGTGGAGGCCGGGCCATCGCCGTGCAGCACGAAGTCGATGTCCAGCTCGTTGGCCTCCAGGTCGATGCGCCGGGGGGTGTATTCGCGCATGGTTGGCCGGGCGCCGCCATCACGGGCCATTTCGCGGGCTTCCAGCGCCTGCTGCTGTTCGGGTGTTTCGGCAAACAGCAGCTTGATGTGGTCGTCGCTGCCCAGGCTGGTGAACCCCTGCAGTTCTTCACCGCCCAGGGTGATGCGGCGCATCCGCGGGGTGAGGTCGGTCACCCGCAGGACCTGCAGGCGGCGTTGGCGGATTTCGTGGTTGACGCGGTGGATGGAATCATTCATCTGAGGTCTCCCTGGCAAAGTCGGTGGGCCCGCTGGCGATGGCCTTGGCGGTGTGGTTGAGCAGGTCGCGGACACGTTCGATTTCATCGGGCGTCCAACGGCCATGGTGCATGTGCAGGGCATGGCGCAGGTTGCTGACCGCCTCGTGGATTTCGGGCGGTCGGTCATGCCCGCGCAGGGCGCGCTTGCTTACCTCAATGCGCATGCGCACCCCTTCCAGGGCCACGGCCTGCTCGACGAGTGCGTTGCGCCCGGCATCGGTGATCACATACAGGCGTTTACTGCCCTGGGTCTGGCCACTGATCAGCTCGGCTTCCTCGAGGAAGTTCAGGGTGGGGTAGATCACCCCGGGGCTGGGCGTGTAGCTGGCGTCGAACAGCTTTTCGATCTGGCGGATCAGGTCGTAGCCGTGGCCAGGCTGGTCAGCCAGTAGCGCCAGTAACAGTAGCCTCAGGTCGCCGGGTGCGAACACCCGAGGGCCGCGTTCGCCACGGGCGGGTCGTCGGTCGAAAGGATCATGGGCAGGTTCGCGCATGGTCGGGGCTCCCTGTGAGATATATCTTAAGATAGTACTCAAGATAGATCACAGGCAAACCCTGAATGCTGATGATTATCATCTATTGAATCGATGATTTAGCGTTGGTGGGTAGGTTGGCTGCCAGTTCAGGCGGCTTGCACTCATTGGGGTTACCCGGCTGTAGATAGGGCATGAGGATGGGCGCCATGCCCTTCAATACCTGAACCGGTAGCGCCGAGGTGAACTTGAAGGCCTCTGCCGATCGCCCCGGTACGAACGCCGTCAGGGTGCCGAAGTGGTTGTCGCCGAGGAAGAATACGAACGTGGCAGTGCGGTTCAGCGAGCGGGAGCCGATCAGGCGGCCGCCGGCACCAAAGCTTTCGATGCGGTTGTCGCCGGTGCCGGTCTTGCCACCCATCACGAGTGGCGTACCGTCCTGCAGCTTGAAGCTGCCCGAGATGCGCCGTGCAGTCCCTGCATCCACTACCTGCGACATGGCACCCTTGAGTGCCCGCGCCACTTCCACGGGCAAAATCCGAACCCCACGGTCTGGGTCGCTCAGCAGCTTGGTTTCATAGGGCGTGTTGGCGGCAAAATGCAGCGTATCGATGCGCAGCGTCGGCAGGCGCACGCCGTCGTTCTGGATGATGCCGACCAGTTCGGACAGCGCCGCAGGCCGGTCACCCGAGCTGCCAATGGCCGTAGCCAGGGACGGTACCAGGTGGTCGAACGGGTAACCCACGCGCTTCCAGCGCTGGTGAATGTCGGTGAAGGCTTCGATTTCGACCATGGTTCTGATGCGGCTGTCGCGGGCGCCCTGGTGGCGGCTCTTGAACAGCCAGCCGTACACTTCCTGGCGCTCGAACCGGCTGGCGTTCAGCATCTCGCTCAAGGTCGAACCCGGGTTCTTCAGCAGGTAGCCCAGCAGCCACAAGTCCAGGGGGTGCACCTTGGCGATATAGCCCTGGTCAGGCAGGTCGTACTTGCCAGGCCCGTAGCTGTCGTACATCTCGGCCAGCCGGCCGTCGGTAAGTTTGCCGAGGGCTGCCTTGTCGCCCTTCAGGTGGGCCCGTACAAATGCATTGAAGGTTTGCTGGCCGGCTTCGGGGAACAGGTAGCGGTGTACGGCCGCCAGCCGCTGTGGCGTCACGCGCATGCTGTCGAGGAAGGTGTCCAGGCGTTGCTGGGAGGTTTTGCGCTGGTACTTCTTCCAGAAGCGCATCAGGTAGTTGCTGCCTTCCTTGTCGGCAAAGCGGGCCAGGTATTCCTGGCGGCGCGGGTCGGCATCGTCCTTGAGCAACGGCACCCGGTTGAAGGGTTGCTGGTAGGTCACATAGCGCACCACGTCGCGCATCAGGCGGATGAACGGCAAGTTGATCGATTCGCGCAGGGCGTCCTTGAGCGTAGGGATCCGGCCGTTGTCTTCCTTGCGGAAGTTGTTGAACACATGCATGCCGCCACCGGTAAAGAAAGCTTCACCGGTACTGGCGGAGTACTTGCGCTCCAGCGCGGCATCGAGCATGGCATCCAGGCTCTGGTTTTTGCTGTTCTGTGCCAGCCAGCCCAGCGACCACCGGCTGATGCTGTCCAGCTCGGCAACGTCTACCTTGTTAAGCGCTGCCACCGGCTTGCCGGCGTACTTGTCATGCAGCTCGGCGATGATCTCCAGATAGGTGGTGAGCACCCGCAACTTGGCGGTGGAACCCAACTCCAGCTTGCTGCCCTCATTGATGTCGAAGGGCTGGTTGGTGCTGTCGGTCTGCACCCGCACCCGCGAGCCGTCGGCGGTGCGTTCGAACAGAGTGAAGCTGTAGCTGACCTGGTCGGTGGTCTTTGCGGTGAGCAATCGTTCGCCGATCAGGCCGATCTGCCCGGCGAAGACGGGGTCGGCGAGGTTTTTCAGGTATTGGCTGACCTGGATCTGCAAATCGGCCTGCAAGGTGCTGGTGGCCGACAGGTCCAGGCGGTCAAGGTCGTAGAGCGGGCGGTTGAGCATGGCTGCCAGGCGGTTACGGGCCAGGCTGATGCCCTTGTTGGTGACGATCGGCACGATGGTGGGTTGCGCGACCCAGTCCCGGTAAACCGCCTTGCTGGCCAGTGCCGCGTCGGCAAGCGGTTGCTCGATGACGTGGTTGGCTGCCAGTACGCGCACATGGGCATCGGTCAGGTCAGCCAGCTCATTGCGGCCTTTGGACAGGTAGTGGGACGGGCGCCGCTGGGCGATCATCAGCGACAGCACCTGGCGCAGGGCCAGGCCACGGGCGGCCAGGCTTTGCGGGTCGGTGGTGGTGGCCGTGAGGGCCTGGTTCACCTGATCGAAATCGGCGCCGTACCACACCCGCAGGCCCTCGGCCATGCCATGCACCTCACCGTGGCCGGGCACTGCGGACAGGGGCACGCTGTTGAGGTAGTCGCGCACGATACGCTGGCGCGCCTCGGTAGTGTCTGGCCCACCTTGGTAGGCGCGTACGCTGGCCGAGATCATCTGGCGGATTTTTTCCGCGCCGGACACCGTCAGCCCGTCAGGCGAATGGCGGTACTTTTCCAGCTGGGTGGCCAGGGTACTGCCGCCGGCCGACTGGCCAGGCAGGGCGAGGTAACGGGCAATCTGGCTGTAGGCCGCCTTGGCGAACCGTGGCCAGTCCACCGCCGGGTTGTTGCGTGGGTCCTGGGTGTCGAGCAGGTCGCGGTTTTCGATAAACAGCAGGCTGTTGACCATTACCGGTGGAATCGCCGCGAAATCCGGGTACAGGTGTTGGGGGTACTTGTACTCGTAGAGGGTATCGCCCCGGCAGTCGGTGATGGACAACCCGGCCTGGACCTTCTCGATGTACGGGGCGAACAAGCCGTGGTCAACGTAGTTGACCAGTGCCGGCGAGAACCTCACCTGTTCGCTGATCAGGTAGTCACGCTTGAGCAACCGCGGCAGGAACTCGCCCAGGGCGCTGTAGCCCAGGCGCTTGTCGAATGGCCCTTCACCTGGGTAAACGATGGCATCGCTGGGGCCCGGCTGCAGCGAGTAGGTGAGGGTGCTGGCCAGTTTGGAAAACTCGCGTGACTGCCATTCGGAGGTACGGAATTCCACATAGGCGGCGTAGCCGACGGCACCCGCCGCTACCAGCAGGATCAGGATGATCAACCGCCACCACAGCCGGCGCTGACGGGGGGATTTGGGGTGTGGCGTCTCGGCAGGAGGTTGTTCGGGTGCTTCCGTTGTGCTTGGATCCGTTTGCCACAGTGCGCCCATAATCTTCTATCCGGCCAGGTATTTACGTCTTGCTTGACTCAAGCTTAGACGTTGAGCGGGTCATGTGAAAAAAATGTCGATTCGACCTGTACAGCACCGCACCGCACAGGTCAGGGCATTCAGGCCGCCGCTTCGCTGTGAGGTTCGAAACTGTCGGCCCGGGCCAGCTGCCACATGCGCGAATAGAATTCGCCGTCGACGTCGCCAGTCAGCAACTGGCCTGGCTTAAGGAAGACATGCATCTGCGAGAACAGTTTGATTTCAGTGGCCGAGATGCGCCGTACCAAGTGCTTGGCCTCCAACTGAGCCGGGTGCTCCAGGCCTGCTGCGGCCAGCATCTCGGCCAGGGCGCGCAGGGTATTGCTGTGGAAGTTGAACACGCGTTGCGCCTTGTCGGGCACCACCAGTGCACGCTGGCGCAGGGCGTCCTGGGTGGCGACGCCGGTGGGGCACTTGTTGGTGTGGCAGCTCTGCGACTGAATGCAGCCGATGGCAAACATGAAGCCGCGTGCGGCATTGGCCCAGTCGGCGCCGATGGCCAGTACGCTGGCGATGTCGAATGCGCTGACGATCTTGCCGCTGGCGCCAAGCTTGATCTTGTCCCGCAGGTTCAGGCCTACCAATGTGTTGTGCACGAACAGCAACCCTTCGCGCAGCGGCACACCGATGTGATCGGTGAACTCCACGGGCGCTGCACCCGTGCCACCTTCCTTGCCGTCCACCACGATGAAGTCGGGGAGAATGCCGGTTTCCAGCATGGCTTTGGCGATGCCCATGAATTCCCACGGGTGCCCCAGGCACAGCTTGAACCCCACCGGCTTGCCGCCTGACAGCTCGCGCAGTTGGGCAACGAACTGCATCATTTCGATGGGCGTGGAAAACGCACTGTGGCGCGACGGCGAGATGCAGTCCTCACCCAGGGGTACCCCACGGGTTTCGGCGATTTCCTGAGTTACCTTGTGCTTGGGCAAGATACCGCCGTGGCCGGGTTTGGCACCTTGGCTCATCTTGATTTCGATCATGCGCACCTGCGGGCTGCTGGCCTGGGTGGCAAACCGTTGCGGGTCGAAGCGCCCGTCCGGGGTGCGGCAACCGAAGTAGCCACTGCCCAGTTCCCATACCAGGTCGCCACCGTGTTCGCGGTGGTAGGGGCTGATGCTGCCTTCGCCGGTGTCGTGGTGGAAGTTGCCCAGTTTGGCGCCCTGGTTCAGGGCGCGGATGGCATTGGCGCTGAGCGAGCCGAAGCTCATGGCCGAAATGTTGAAAATGGACGCTGAATAGGGCTGGGTGCACTGGGGGCCGCCGATGTCGATGCGAAAGCTCGCCGGGTCAGCCAGGGGGGCGGGGCGCATGGAATGGCCGATGAACTCGAAGCCCGATGCGTACACGTCCATCAGCGTGCCGAACGGTTTGTCCGACGCTTCGTTCTTCGCACGCGAATACACCAGCGACCGCTGTGCGCGGGAAAACGGCAGGGCGTCGCTGTCGGCTTCCAGCAGGTACTGGCGGATCTCCGGGCGTATGCCTTCCACCAGGTAACGGATGTTGCCCAGGATCGGATAGTTGCGGCGCACCGCATGACGCTTCTGCAGCAGGTCGAACAGCCCGATCAGGCTGAGCACCGCCGTGGTGAGGGTGAAGGGCCACAACCATTCGTGGTGCATGAATGGCAGGCTGGCCAGGGTGAACAGTACGCAGGCGGCAAACACGGCATAGCGGCTGAGAAGTGACAGGCTCATACAGGGTCCTTGTGATGGCGCGGTCAGGCTCAGGGCCTGGGTTCAGCACCGACCATAGCCAACTTGCCCGCCGCTGCAAAGGGCATGTCGCGCAGCAGCAACTGCCGCCAACCTTCCTGCTGCGCTGCCGGCGCGTCGACCAGGCAGGTGTAGCGCTTGCCCACACGCACCGCCACGGGCACACCGTCGCGGTACAAAAGCCGGTTGCCGCCCACGGCAGGCACCTTGGCGCCGGGCAGCAGCGACCCGATCAGGTTCAGCGGATCACTGGCGCTCACCACCTGCAACGTGCCCTGGGCCTTGCGCCGCCGTACCTGGCGCAGCACTGCCACTGCCTCGGGCAGGGCAAACTGTTCGCCCGCCAGCCCGGCGATAAAACGCCCGCCACGGATCTCGCCACGTGCCTCCAGGCGGTGATAGCAACGCAGCAACTCACGCCAGGGCGGCAGCACATCGCTTTCGCGCTCCAGCAGCCGCCAGCAGATCACCCCATAGCGTTGCAGCAGGGCGCGCGCGATGCTCTCCAGGCGTTGCTGCTGATCGGGCAGGGCATCGCTTCGGCGCAGCAGTGCCCAGCGCCCGGCATAGGCCATGCTGGTAGAAACTGGCACGTGGCCGAAACGGGGGCGTCGAGTGCTGCGCCTGGCGGTGGGGGTGATAAGGCTGCGCAGGCCGGTGAAGCTGTCAGCGCCCACCAGGCCGGCCCCTACCAGTTCCTGCAGCGCTGCTTCCAGCTCGCTGGGCAGGAGGCGCGCCTCTTGGCTGAGTTCATCGAAAAACAGTGCGCCGTGGGCTTTCAGTGCACCATGCACCTTCTGCGCCCGTAGCCCCAGGTCATCGACGGCGACGGTGGGCGCAAGACTGCGCCAGGTGTTCACCTGCTCGCGCGGAAGCAATACCAACGGCGTGCTGGCAAGGGTGCTGCCCGACACCGTCGCGGCCAACCGGCTCCAGGCAAACTGGCCGCTGCGGCAGGCATCGTCGAGCCAGTGCGGGGTGTAATCCTGGATGCGGGCGGGCAGCACATCGGCTTCCCAGGCTGCGGCGGCACTGGGGAACCCCTGCAGTTGAGCCAGTACCTGGGTGACTGCCAGCGGGCCGCGCAGGCGCTGTTCCGGTGCCAGGTGCTGCCAGTCGAACAGAAAGCGCATGAAGTCCTGCAGGCTGACCGGTTCTATTTCCCGCCGCAGGCGCTTGACCGTGTAGCGGTGGATACGGGCCAGCAGGTGGCGTTCGCACCACTGCATGTCATCGGCACCTGGGCTGAAATGCCCACGCAGCACATAGCCTTCGTTCTCCAGGCGGGCCAACGCCTGCTCCATGTCGCCCGCCGGCTTGCCCAGCGGCGCAGCCAGTTGCGCTGCGGTGCTCGGGCCGTGGCCGCTCAAGCGGGCGCGCAGCAGTTCGCTGAGTGCCTGCTCCGGTGCTACCGGTTCATCGAAACCCGGCAGCATATCGGGTGCAGGGGTGGGTTGGCAGCCTGGGTAGACCGCTCGCAACAGGGCCAGCCGCTCGCGGGCCAACCACAGTGATTGGCCTTCCAGATACAGGACGCGCCCGGCTTTGGCCAGTTGTGCCAGCAGTGTGCGCCAGCGGGGCTCAGCCTGGGCTTCATCGCGGTGAATGGCACCCAGGCTCATTAGCGCCTCGTGCATTTCATCGGCATTGCCTGGCTGCGGCCAGGCCTCGGCGGCGACGGCGGCGATGGCATCGGCGTCCAGCGCGCCCAGGTCGTGCGCGCTGGTCACATCGCTCCAGCGCCGGTTGAGTACGGCCTGGGTGCGTCGCTCCTCCAGTGGGGCGTCATCCAGAAACGCGTAGGGCCGGGCATTGAGGATGGCCGCTGCCAACGGTGACGGGGCGGGCAAGTCGCAGCTCAACAGGCGCACGGCGCCTTGCTCCATGCGCTGCAACAGCGCCAGCCAGCCGTCACTGTCCATGGCTTCGTGCAGGCAGTCATCCAGGGTTTGCTCGACCAGTGGGTGGTCAGGCACCTGCCGCTCACCGGCCAGGTTTTCCAGGCAGGCGAGTTGGTCGGGGAACACGGCCGCGATCAAGTCCTCGCTTTTCATGCGCTGGACCTGCGGCGCCACCTTGCGCCCCCCCGCAAAGCGCGGGAGTGCCATGGCCACCCCGGCATTCCAGCGCCAGCGCACGCCGAACAGCGGGGCATCAAGCACGGCTTGTACCAGCAGTTGCTCTGCACTGCGGCTGTTGAGGTAGTGCCATACATCGGCCAACTCGAAACTGTGGCCGGCAGACAACGACAGCACAATGGCGTCCTCGCTGGCGGCAGCCTGCAGTTCGAAGTTGAAGGTGCGGCAGAACCGCTTGCGCAGCGCCAGCCCCCAGGCCCGGTTGATGCGGCTACCGTAGGGCGAGTGGATGATCAGTTGGGTGCCGCCAGACTCGTCGAAGAAGCGCTCCATGATCAGCGTGTCGCGCGATGGCAACGCCCCAAGCACATCCCAGGTGCGGCCCAGATAGTCCAGTAACTGCTGCGCACAGGCCTCAGCCAGTTCGAAGCTGTGTTGCAGCCACGCCTGTACAACGAGCGTATCGCCTTCAGCACGCTGCAATTGCTCGTCGATCTGCCCTTGCAGCCTGGCCACCGCTGCGGACAGTTCGTTGCTGCGCCCCGGCGCTTCGCCCAGCCAGAAAGGGATGGTCGGTGGCAAGCCATGGGCATCCTCCACCCTCACGCGCCCGGCCTCGACCCGGAGGATGCGATACGACGCATTGCCCAGCTGGAAGATATCGCCGGCGATGCTCTCGACCGCAAAGTCTTCGTTGACGCTGCCGATGTTCAGCGCCTGGGGTTCGAGCAGCACCGCATAGTCAGCGTTATCGGGGATGGTGCCGCCGCTGGTCAGTGCAGTCAGCTGGCTGCCGCGCCGCCCCCGCAGCATGCCGCTGACCGCGTCACGGTGCAGGTAGGCACTGCGTACCCCCTGGCGGCCGTTGTAGCCCTCGGCCAGCATGCGCAACAGCGCTTGATAGTGGTCAGGGTCAAGGGTGGCGAACGGCATCGCCTGGCGCAGGCAGTCGAACAGGGCCTGCTCATGCCACGCCTGGTTGCTGACTTCGGCAACGATCTGCTGGGCCACCACGTCCAGCGGCGCACGGGGCACATGCAGCTCGTCCAGTTCGCCCCGGCGCACGCAGTCGAGCAGGGCTACGCATTCAATCAGGTCGTCGCGCGAAGTGGCGAACAGGCGGCCCTTGGGTACGCCGTCCACCTGGTGGCCCGCACGGCCAACCCGCTGCAGAAACGCGGCGATCGAGCCCGGTGAGGCGATCTGGCAGACCAGGTCGATGTCGCCGATGTCGATGCCCAGTTCCAGCGAGGCAGTGGCGACCAGCACTTGCAGTTGGCCGGCCTTGAGGCGCTGTTCGGCGTCCAGGCGCAACTCCTTGGACAAGCTGCCATGGTGGGCGGCCACTGCATCCTTGCCCAGCCGGTCGCTGAGGTGGCGGGTGATGCGCTCTGCCAGCCGGCGGGTGTTGACGAACACCAGCGTGGTGCGGTGCTCGCGGGCCAGCGCAGCCAGGCGATCATAGACCAGGCCCCAGGCATCGTTAGCCAGCACGGCACCCAACGGTACCGGCGGGATCTCGATGGCCAGGTCGCGCTGGCGCGCATGGCCCACATCGACAATGGCGCAAGTCCGCTGGCTGCCCACCAGAAATTGCGCCACCCGTTCAACCGGGCGCTGGGTGGCGGACAGGCCGATGCGGCGCAAGGGGCGGTTGCACAGGGCCTGCAGGCGTTCCAGGGTAAGCGCCAGGTGGCACCCGCGCTTGTTGCCGGCCAGCGCGTGGATTTCGTCGACAATCACCGTGTGCACGCTACGCAGCCCCTCGCGGCCCGATGCCGACCCCATCAGCACGTACAGTGATTCGGGGGTGGTCACCAGAATGTGCGGTGCCTGCCGGCGCATGGCCGCGCGCGCTTTCTGCGGGGTATCGCCGGTGCGTACCGCCGTGGTGATGTGCGGCGGTTGCAGGCCTTGATCTTCCAGCGCCTGGCGGATGCCTTCCAGGGGCATCTGCAGGTTCAGGCGAATATCGTTGGACAGCGCCTTGAGGGGCGACACGTACACCACCTGGGTACGGGCAGGCAGTTGGCCCTGGTGTTCCAGCCCCTCGCGAAACAGCCCGTCGAGCACCGCCAGAAACGCACTCAAGGTCTTGCCCGAGCCGGTGGGGGCTGCGAGCAGGGTCGACTCCCCGGCTTGGATCAGCGGCCAGGCCTGGGCCTGGGCGCCAGTGACCGTGGCGAACTGGCGACGGAACCAGGTGGCGACAGCCGGGTGGAACAGCTCGAGCGCGGGGTGTTGATGGGCGGGCAGGTTCATAGCGTGGTTATGGCGGGTCGACGGTCGCTTGGCAAGTAGCCGTTCGTCTGCCCAGCCGGCCTTGTATGGCTCGGTCACCCATGGGATGCTCCCCCGCCATTTCCACGGAGCCTACTCGCATGCCCAACGTGATCCGCATCGCCGCCGCCCTGCTCATCGACCCCCAGGGCCGTACCTTGCTGGTGCGCAAACGGGGCACGGAGGCATTCATGCAACCCGGTGGCAAGATCGATGCCGGTGAGACGCCGGTGCAGGCGCTGGTGCGTGAACTGTTCGAGGAACTGGGCCTGCGCATCGACCCTTCCCAGGCCCTGCACCTGGGCAGGTTCAGCGCACCGGCGGCCAACGAGCCGGGTTTCGAGGTGCAGGCGGAGCTGTTTCGGGTCGATAGCGCCGCACCGGTAGCGCCGGCCGCCGAAATCGAAGAAGTGGTCTGGCTGGGCGCCGATCAGGCCCCGGCCATGGCGTTGGCGCCGCTGACCCGGGACCTGATCCTGCCGCTGTACCGTCAGGCGGTCAGCGCACCGCGCTGACCCCGTCCAGGGTGGCGAACGAGGTGTCCTTGGCCGTCAGCAAAAAGTCGCGCATGTAGGGCGCATCGAGCATATCGGTGCGCACTGCGGCGTACAGCGTGGCGAACAGGCCTTTTTCGCCCAGCCGCTTGCCCTTTACGTAGCCCCGCGAGCTGTACTCGTGCAGCGCCCAGTGCGGCATACCGCAGACACCGCGGCCGCTAGCCACCAACTGCATCATCATCACCGTCAGCTCTGAGGTGCGCACGGCGGCCGGCTCGATGTCTGCCGGTTCCAGGAACCGGGTAAAGATATCCAGGCGGTCACGCTCGACCGGGTAGGTGATCAAGGTCTGGTCGGTGAGGTCGTGTGGCACGATGTAGGGCTTGCTGGCCAGCGGGTGCTGGTTGGCAACCGCCAGCATGGCTTCGTAGGTGAACAGGGGCACGTAGGTGATACCGGCCAGGTCCAGTGGGTCGGAGGTGACGACCAGGTCCAGGTCGCCCCGTGCCAAAGCCGGCAGGGGCGCGAAGGCAAAACCCGACGCCAGGTCCAGCTCCACCTCGGGCCAGGCATCGCGAAACTGGTCGATGGTAGGCATCAGCCACTGGAAGCAGCTATGGCATTCGATGGCCATGTGCAGGCGCCCGGCCGTGCCGCCTGCCAGGCGTGCGATGTCTCGTTCCGCACCGCGCAGCAGTGGCAGGGTGGCATCGGCCAGTTGCAGCAGGCGCAGCCCGGCGCTGGTGAAGCGGATGGGCTTGGTCTTGCGCACGAACAGTGCCATCCCCAGGCGCTCTTCAAGCTCCTTGAACTGGTGCGACAACGCCGACTGCGTCAGGTGTAGCCGTTCGGCGGCCTCCACCAGGCTGTCGGACTCGCGCAGGGCATGAAGGGTTTTCAGGTGGCGGATCTCCAGCACACATAACTCCGGTGTATGGATTAAAAGGGGCGGGCAATGGAGTTGAGTTTCCCTCATGTTGCTCCCTGTGTCGACTGCTCACGGGTGCTACCGTTTGGCGCTGGTCATGAAACTGTCACCGAACTGTGGCAGCGCGCCGCTACGAAATTCATCAGACTCGCGCTTCAGTGGGGATTTGCATTCTGGTGTTTCTTTCATGCGGGCTTTCTGGGTTTTTCTTCTCTTCGTTTTCAGTGTTCCTGCCAGCTTTGCCGCACCGCGTTGTGACGCACAGGTGCCGGTGCAGCGCGCCGAGCTGGGCGCGGTCAGCGTGGTCTATCAGAGTGTTGGGGCACCCCGTGACCCGGCCTTGCTGTTGGTCATGGGCCTGGGCGGGCAACTGATTCATTGGCCCGATGACGTGGTCGAGGCGTTGTGCCGCCAGGGTTTTCGGGTAATTCGGTATGACAACCGTGACGTTGGCCTGTCGCGCTGGAACCAGCTACCGCCGTCGGCAAACCTGACGGTAGAACTGTTGCGCTACAAACTGGGCCTGCCGGTGGCCGCGCCCTATACGCTGACCGATATGGCGGATGACGGCTTGCGCCTGATGGACGCCCTGGGTGTGCGTGAGTTTCATGTGCTGGGTGTGAGCATGGGCGGCATGATCGCCCAGCACCTGGCTGCGATGGCCCCCGAGCGTGTACGCAGCCTGACGCTGGTCATGTCCAGCTCGGGCGCCGCCGGGCTGCCGGGGCCCGACCCAGCGCTGGTGCAGTTGTTGGCCCGGCGCAGCGCGCCAAGTCGGGAAGTGGCCATTGAACAACAGGCTGACCTGTTGGCGGCGCTGGGTAGCCCCGAGGTACGTGACGACCGTGCCGTGCTGTTGCACCAGGCCGCGCTGGCCTATGACCGTGCATTCAACCCGGACGGGGCCAAGCGCCAGATCATGGCAATACTGGCCGAGCCGAGCCGCGTGGAATTACTGAACCGGCTTCGGGTACCAACGCTGGTGGTGCATGGTACGGCTGACCGGCTGTTGCCGGTGATGCATGGCGTGCACCTGGCGGCGCACATACAGGGCAGCCAGTTGCGCCTTATTCCCGGGCTGGCGCACCGCTTTCAGGAGCCCTTCAAGGCGCCGCTACTGGGTGCGGTACTGCCGTATCTGCGAGCGCATCGTCAGGATGTGACGCATATCGCCGGGTTGTGAACCCGCAAGAGTCGGCCATGTTCAGTGCATGCGCACCCACAGCGTGACCAGTACCGTAGCGGCCATCAGCCAGGCCACGGTCGCCAATGCCAGCGAAGCTTCCAGCCGCAGGCGGTCGACCAGTACATACAAGGTGGCCAGGTACACGAAATACGGAATGATCGACCACATGCCAAACAGGATGGTGGTCTTGAGGTCGGCGATGCTGCGGCCTTTGCCGACGATGTAATGGGCAATCAGGGCAAAGGTCGGAAACAGCGGTACCAACCCGGCAATGTAGTAATTACGGGTTTTCGACAGCATTGCCAGCAGCACGACCACGCCAGCCCCCAGCGCAGCTTTGAATACCAGGTCCACGTTGTATTTCCTGATCGGGTTGAAGGTCAGCCGAGGCCGTATTTTTTCACTTTGTCGAACAGCGTGGTCTTTGCCATGCCCAGCTCCTGGCTGGCCTGGCTCAGGTTGCCCCCGGTGCGTTGCAGGGCATCGCTGAGCAGGTTGCGTTCGAACGCCTCCACCGCCTCGGCAAAACCCAGGCCCTGGCTGGCGCCACCGCTCGGGCCCTTCTTGAATGCCGGAAGCCCCAGCGCGTACCGCTCCGCCACGTTGCGCAGCTCCCGCACATTGCCCGGCCAGTCATGGGACATCAAGCGTGACAGGGTCTGGCTGTCCAGTGCGGGTGTTTCGCGGTCGAAGCGCAGTGCCGATTGATGGAGGAAGTGCTCGAACAACTGCAGGATGTCCTCACGGCGCTCACGCAAGGGTGGCAGCTCGAGGGTCACCACGTTCAGCCGGTAGTACAGGTCGCTGCGAAATTGCCCGCTCTGCCCCAATGTGTCGAGGTCGGCCTTGGTGGCGGCGATTACCCGGCAATCCACGGCAATGCTCTGGTTCGACCCCAGCCGCTCCAGGGTGCGCTCCTGCAACACGCGCAGCAGTTTGATCTGCAAATTGACGGGCATGCTCTCCACTTCATCGAGGAACAGCGTCCCGCCATTGGCGTGTTCGATCTTGCCGATGCGGCGTTTGCCGGCACCGGTGAAGGCGTTGGCCTCATGGCCGAAGATCTCGCTTTCGAACAGATTCTCCGGCAGGCCTCCACAGTTCAGGGCGACGAACGGCTGGCCCTGGCGGCGGCTGAAATCATGAAGGCAGCGGGCGACGAGCTCTTTGCCAGTGCCCGTTTCGCCCTCGATCAGCACATTTGCCGAGGTGTCGGCGACGTTGGCGATCAGCTCGCGCAGGTGCTCCATGGCCGGCGAGCGGCCGATGATGCGGCCCTCCAGGCTGCTTTGGCCGGCCAGTTGGCGGCGCAAGGCCGATACCTCGCGGGACAGGCCGCGCTGCTCCAGCGCGCGGCGTACCACGCCCACCAGCCGCTCCGGTGAAAAGGGTTTTTCCATGAAGTCATAGGCGCCATTGCGCATGGCGCCGACAGCCATGTCGATATCACCGTGCCCGGTGATCAGCACCACGGGCAGGCTGCGGTCGCGTGCTTTCAGGCGGTTGAGCAATTCCAGGCCATCGATACCCGGTAGGCGGATGTCACTGACCACAATGCCGGCAAAGTCATCACCGATGCGCTCCAGTGCCTGCTCGGCGCTGCCCACACCCTCGCAGGCGATGTCCTCCAGCGCCAGGGCCTGTTGGCAGCCAAGCAGCACATGCGGGTCGTCTTCGACGATCAGGACGGAAAGAGGTGCTGGGTTCATGTGTGCTCTGCCAATTCGCTGGGGGGAGAAGCCAGTGGCAGGATCAGCACGAATGCCGTGCCGCCAGTGGCGGGGTGCTCGACGTTGAGGCTGCCTTTGGCCGCGGCGGCAAGGCTCGCTGATAAGGTCAGGCCCAGGCCCAGGCCATGTTCGCCTGGTTTTGTGGTGAAGAAAGGTTCGAACAGGTGCTTGCGGGCTTCGGCGTCGATGCCGTGGCCATTGTCACGCACCTGCAGGCGGTATTTGTCGCCCTGCAGTTCACCGTCCAGCCACAGCGCCGGCAGCGGCTGGGCGGCCATTGCATCCAGGGCATTGCCAATCAGGTTCACCAGAATCTGCTCAAGGCGGGTCTGGTCGATGGCCAGCAGCGTATCCTCGAACTGCCGATGCACCTGCAAGTGGCAACTGCTGATGCGGTCGGCCAGCACTTGCAGGCTGGCATCGACGGCGCTGGCCAGGGATGCGGGGCCATTGTCATCGGCGCGCCGGGCGAACGAACGCAGGCTGGCAGTGATGCGCCCCATGCGGTCGACCAGGTCATTGATGGTGCGCAAGTTGGCACTGGCAGTTTCCAGCGCGCCGCGTTCGATGAAGCGCACCGTATTGCCAGACAACGTGCGCAGCGCTGCCAGGGGCTGGTTGAGCTCGTGGGCGATGCTGGTGGACATCTGCCCGATCGCCGCCAGCTTGCCGGCCTGCACCAGTTCGTCCTGGGCATGGCGCAGGGTCTGTTCGGCGTGCCGGCGTTCGCGTATCTGCCCCTTGAGGCGCTCGTTGCTGGCGCGCAGGTCGGCGGTGCGTTCGGCGATGCGCCGTTCCAGCTGGCTGTTGGCTTCTTCAAGCGCCTCGCGGGCGGCCAGGCGGGTGGCGATGACCTTGCGCCGTTCGTTCCAGGCGATGCCCAGAATGGCCAGCAGGGCGAACGCGACAGCCACCAGTATGCCCTGCACCATGGACTCGCGGCGCAGGTCCTGCAAAGGGGTCAACAGGGTGAAGTGCCAGGGGGTGTCCGCCAGGCGCCTTGTCTGGGCCAGGTATGCCACTTCGTGAGGCTTGCCCTGAGCGGTTTCGCTGTTGGCTGGGAAGGTGAGTTTTTCTACGCCGTCGGCCAGCGTTTCACGGCCCAGCGGTTGCAGCTCGTTCAGCGGCCACCAGTAATATTGCAGGCTGCGGGCCAGGCGCTCCTTGATCTGGGGCGTCAGTGGGCGCACCGACTTCAAGCGCCGCGCCGGGTCGCTGGACAAAATGATGATGCCGTTCTCGTCACTGACGAACGCCTCCAGGCGGGCCCGTTGCCAGCGTTCTTCGAGGGTATCCAGGCGCACCTTGATCACGGCCACGCCAATGACCTTGCCGTGCTCTTCCAGGCCATGGGCCAGGTAGTAGCCGGCTTCACCGGTGGTGCTGCCAATGCCATAGAAGCGCCCGGGTTCACCGCGCACGGCAGTCTGGAAGTAGGCGCGGAACGACAGGTCTTCGCCAAGGAACGAGTCGGCGTCGCGCCAGTTGCTGGTGGCCTGTACCCGGCCATTGGTGTCCAGGACGAAGATCGCGCGGCTGCGGCTACGCCGGTTCAGGCCTTCGAGGTACTCGTTGACGGTTTGCCGCGATTCGCCGTCAGGGTCGGTCAGCAGGTGCGACACGCTGTCTTCCAGCTCCAGCAGGCTCGGCAGGTAGGTGTACTTGCTGATCTCGCTTTCCACGGTGCGCGCATGCAGCTCCAGCTGGCGCTCGCCGGTTTCGCTGAGGGTGCGGATGCCGTTGTTTTCGCTGATCACAAAACCAGCCATCCCCAGGCCGACCATCAGCAGGATGATCAGGGGCGGCAGCAGCAATTGACGAAGAAGACGGGCGTTCACGGCAGGCTTGGCAGGGAGAAGAAGCGAGGGGTCGCATTTCATCACAGTGGCCCTGTCACGGCCAGCACCGCTGCCTGAATGCGCAGCGGTGCCGGCCGGTTCGATGGGGCAAAATCAGTGTTGCAGGATCTTGCTGAGGAAGTGCTGGGTACGTTCGTGGCGGCCGCTTGGGTTGCCGAAGAAGTCTTCCTTCTGGCAATCCTCGATGATGTGGCCTTTGTCCATGAAGATGACGCGGTTGGCCACTTTGCGGGCGAAGCCCATTTCGTGGGTCACGCACATCATGGTCATGCCTTCGTGGGCCAGCTCCACCATCACATCCAGCACTTCGTTGACCATTTCTGGGTCCAGTGCGGAGGTCGGTTCGTCGAACAGCATGACGATCGGGTCCATCGACAGCGCACGGGCGATGGCTACACGCTGCTGCTGGCCACCAGACAACTGCCCCGGGTGCTTCTTGGCGTGGGCGCTCAGGCCAACGCGCTCGAGCAGCGCCAGGCCCTTCTTGGTGGCCTCCGCCTCGCTGCGGCCCAGTACCTTGCGCTGGGCAATGGTGAGGTTTTCAGTGATGGTCAGGTGTGGGAACAGTTCGAAGTGCTGGAACACCATGCCCACCCGGGAGCGCAGCTTGGGCAGGTTGGTCTTGGCGTCGGCGATTGAAGTGCCATCCACCACGATGTCGCCCTTCTGGAAAGGCTCCAGGGCGTTGACGCACTTGATCAGGGTGGACTTGCCCGAGCCGGACGGCCCGCAGACCACGACCACTTCACCTTTCTTGACGTCGGTGCTGCAGTCGGTCAGTACCTGGAAGTCCCCGTACCACTTGTTGACGTTCTTGATGGAAATCATACGGTGATCCTTTTTTGCAGGCGCTTGACCAGCCACGAAGCGGAGAAGCTGATGATGAAGTACACGACACCGGCGAAGATCAGGAACTCATGGGAGCGCCCGATGATGTCGCCGTTGGAGCGTGCCGAGTTGAGGAAGTCCACCAGGCCCACGGTGTAGACCAGCGAGGTGTCCTGGAACAGGATGATGCTCTGTTGCAGCAGCAGCGGGGTCATCTTGCGAAACGCCTGGGGCAGGATGATCAGGCGCATGGTCTGGCTGTAGGTCATGCCAAGCGCCTGCGCGGCGCCCATCTGGCCCTTGGAGATCGACTGCACGCCAGCCCGGACGATTTCACAGAAATACGCGGCCTCGAACATCATGAAGGCGACCACGCAGGAGGTGAATGCACCGATCGGGGTGTCTTCGCCGGTGATCCAGCGCAGCACGAACGGTACCGCCAGGTAGAACCAGGTGATCACCAGCAGCAGCGGGATGGAGCGGAAGTAGTTGACGTAGGCCCCGGCCACGTTGGCCAGCAGCTTGTTGGACGACAGGCGCATCAGGGCCAGCAGGGTGCCCAGCACGATACCGCCTACAACGCCCATGACCATCAGTTCGAGGGTCATGACCATGCCGTCCCACAGGGCAGGCAGGGCAGGGATGATGCCGCTGAAATCCATGTCCATTTATTTACCCCCCACGGAGATCAGGCCAGGCACGGCGACTTTTTTCTCGACCAGACGCATCAGCAGCATCAGGCCCATGTTCAAGGTGAAGTAGATCAGGGTGGCCAGGGTGAACGCTTCGAACAGGTTGGCCGAGAATTCGGCGGTTTGCTTGGTCTGCGCCAGCAGCTCCATCAGGCCGATCAGCGAGGCCACGGAAGAGTTCTTGAACACGTTCAGGAATTCCGAGGTGAGCGGCGGGATGATGATGCGGTAGGCCTGGGGCAGCAACACATTGGTGTAGATCTGCGACAGGCTGAAACCCATGGCCCGGGCTGCGGACTCCTGGCCCCGTGGCAACGCCTGAATGCCCGTGCGAACCTGCTCGCACACCCGCGCGGCGGTGAACAGGCCCAGGCACACGATCACGCTGATGAGCGCGGAGGTGGTCGGGTTAAGGTCCTGCTTGAACCATTCCTGCAAGCCCTCGGGCAGCAGGTCGGGTACCAGGAAGTACCAGATGAACAGCTGCACCAGCAAAGGCACATTGCGGAACAGCTCGACATAGGCGGTGGCAATGCCGGACACCAGGCGGTTCGGCACGGTACGCATGACACCCAGCACCGACCCCAGCAGCAAGGCGATGATCCAGGCAGAAATGGCGATGGCGATGGTCCACCCCAGGCCGGTGATGTACCAGTCCAGGTAGGTTTCGCTGCCCACGCCGGTGGACTTGAAGAATACGCCCCAGTCCCAGTTGTAATTCATCGGGATTTCCCCTCAGACGGTTGTTTCACGGGCACCTTCTTGCATCCGAGAGCGCAAGGCCCTCGGATGAAAGGTTAGACACTAACGGGGGGCCTGCAGGTTTAATTGGCGCTGTGCAGCGCCGCAGGCCCCAGGCTGGGGGTCAGGACTGTTTGTCGTCGGCCGCTTTGTCAGTAGGCTCGGCGATCAGTTTTTTCAGCTCATCGCTCATCTTGAACTGCAGGTTCAGGCCCTTTGGCGGGATCGGCTGTTGGAACCACTTGTCGTAGCTCTTGTTGACTTCGCCCGACTTGAAGTAGCCCACGATGGCGTCATCGACTGCTTTCTTGAAAGCTGCGTCATCCTTGCGCACCATGCAACCGTAGATTTCGTACGACTGCGGGGTGCCGGTGATGACCCAGTCCGATGGTTTGCGCGCTTTGGCCATTTCACCGGCCAGCAGGGCGTCGTCCATCATGAATGCCACCGCACGGCCGCTTTCGAGCATGTTGAAGGCTTCACCGTGGTCCTTGGCGGAAATCACGTTCATCTTCATTTGCTTGTCGGCGTTCATGGCCTTGAGCAGGCGCTCGGACGTGGTGCCGGCGGTGGTCACCACGTTCTTGCCCGCCAAGTCCGGGAAGTCTTTGTACGCAGGTTGACCGTCTTTCACCTTGGTCAGCAGGCGCGTGCCCACTTCGAAGATGCCCACGGTGAAGCCGACTTGCTGCTGGCGTTCGACGTTGTTGGTGGTGGAGCCGCATTCCAGGTCGACGGTGCCGTTCTGCACCAGCGGAATACGGGTCTGGGAGGTGACCAGGTTGTACTTGACCTTGATGTCCGTGCCCAGTTGCTTTTTCAGGGCATCGACAACGGCCAGCTGGATGTCATGGGAATAGCCCACCGGCTCGGGCTTGCCAGCCAGGTAGGAAAACGGGATGGAGGAGTCGCGGTGGCCCAGGGTGATGGTGCCCGAATCCTTGATCTTCTTCAGGGTGCCGGTCAGCTCCTCAGCCATGGCTGGCGAAGCGATCACAGCGGCCGCGATGGCGGCGCCCAGCAATTGACGAACGATACGCATCAAATTTTCCTCGACGTGTTTGTTTTTTTTATGGAGCCGTTGGCGGACTCTTTCGTTCAACGAATACAGCAGCTGCGCGTGCATCCGGTGAACAGAACAGAGCATGAGTCGTGCCAAGCCCCCCAACCGATGGTAGCCCCGCGAAAACGCTGGGCGTAACCCCCATAGGCAGGTTTTCTGCTGATAAAGGTTGATCGGTAATTCGAATGGTTACCCCGTTTTGCGTTCGGTAACCCGAACGAATGCCTGGGTGTCATGCGTGTTCAGTACCCAGCCATAAGTAACACCTGGTGGTGACAACTGCATGTTGTGCTCGGCGTTTTTCTGCGAGGAGCTTACGCCGTGGCCGTTACCCCTATCCCTTCCGACTCTGTCGATGCCCTGGTGGCGCGCCAATTGCCCTCGTGGCTGCGCGGTGTCGATATCGACCTGCTACTCACCTTCCAACGTGCACTGCGTTACCAGCAGGCTGCAGCGGATACCGTGCGCAAACGGCTCGACGGCCTGCCGGGGCTGGACGCCTTTGCCCGTCCGCTGCTGGAGGCGGCCCTGGGCGCACAGGGGCTGACCGGGATTGATGTGCTGGCTGCCCGCGTGGTCATCGAGCAGAAAGTGGCGTTGCCCAGTGCGGCTCCACGCCTGCATGAGCCCTTGCAGACGCTGCACAGTAACCAGTCACTGCTGGCGGCCGCGCTGCACAACTTTCACGAAAGTGAAACCTTTGCCGCGTTGCACCGCCGTGCGCACCTGCTCGATGCCCAGGGCCAGGTGCTGGCGCTGCCCTTCGAGACGTTCGCGCGCGTGTGCCGGCAGCTTGACCTGGGTGGCCAGTATCAGCAACTGCTGCGGGCGCGGTTGTTCCCTAAAAGCCGCCCCCCCGCCTCTGCAGACTTCGCTCAGGCGGCGGTCCGCCGGTCATTCGAAGAGCATCAGCGGGCCGACTTGGAGGTTGCCGTGCGAATGGCCAGGATCAAGGGCCAGCTGGATGAAGCGCCATACCTGCGCCTGCTACCGCTGATCGCCCGGCAACCAGTCACTGCAGCAGGGCCAGGGACTGTGATACCGCGCCAGTTGTACCTGCTGGGCAAGTGTGTGGAGGGGGCGCTGGTGCTGGAGCTGCGCGAAACGGCCGAAGGCTCTCTGCAGAACCTGGTCTGCTGGCTGCCGGCAGACCCGGTGCGGGCGATAACCCAGCACACCTGCTGGGACGCGTTGTTCGATGATATGGGCGTGCGCCTGCGCAAACCAGGGTATGCCCGCTATTTCGCGCGCTTCATTACCGAGCGGGACCGACCTGCATTCACCACCCAGTTGGAGCGCTTGATCAAGACGGGCAACAGCCACCGGCCACTTGAGCTCGACGGGCGGCACTTTGCAATCGAGGAGCCCGTCTTCGCCTACTTGCGGGGGCGGCTGATGCAGAAAATGCTGGACGATGCCCGTGTGCTGGCTGTGCCTACCGTGGATCAGACCATCCTGGAGCGGCATCAGCGCCTCGAAGCCCTCAAAGGCGCAGGGCTTGAGCTCATCAACCTGGCCGCGCTGTTCATCCCTGGGCTGGGCGAAGCGATGGTGGTCGCGGCCGCTGCTGACATCGCCGGTGAGGTATATGGCGGCTATGCAGCCTGGCGGCTTGGCGATCGGCAAGGGGCGCTGGACCACCTGTTCAATGTGGCGCAGACCTTTGCCATCGGCGCCTTGCAGGGGGTGGGCCAGGCTGGCGCGGGGTACGCCCTCCAGCGCTTTGGCTTCGTTGATGCCCTGACCCCGGTGCACGAAGACCAGTGCCGTTTCCGCTTGCGACAGCTGCCCGAATCGCCCCATTACCTGGATAATGCAGGCGCCCTGGTTCGCAGGTTTGGGGGTGCACTGGCCGATACCTCCGACGATGCCGCCAACGCGTTGCTGCACATTACCGGCCTGACCTGCGAGGGGTTGAGGGGCCTGCACCTGCAGGGCGAGCCGGCGCCCGCCCGGTTGCTTGATGCCCATGCACGCGATGAGCTTCATTCCCTCGAACCTTTGCTGCGACCGGCCGCCGTTGAGCGTGCCCTGATGGCGCAGACGCAGGCGCCCAGCCCAGCGGCTGCACAGTTGATGCACACCTTCACCGGGCTGACGGTACAGGTTGCCGAAGAGATCCTGCACCATGCCACGGGCGAGCAAGTTGCCGTGCTAGGCAGCGGCAAGGTACCGCTCGCCCTGGCTGAGCGGGCCCGCTGGGCTGTGCGGGAGAGCCGGCTGGACCGCGCGCTCATGGGGCTCCAACACGCTGCCGCGGTCAATGAAGACACCCTGCGCCTGGCGCTCGCGCTGCTGGACCAGATCGCCCCGTGGATGGAAAGCGTGCGTGTGGAAGTGCGCCAGGGCGAGCCGCTAGGGCGTGTGCTGGCGTGCAGAGGGGCGCCGGGTAGCCTGCCCAAGTGGGTGATTGTACGCACCAGCGAGGGCTTCCATCTTGAAGGGGGCGGTTCCCAGGTCACGGAACAGAGCTTGTTGGACTGCCTGCTGATGACGCTGGACGGCCCTCAGAAGAACGCATTTGGCGGCGCCAAAGCGACCGCGGGCGCCCTGGGGGATGGTTTGCTGCGCCAGGCGTCGGTAGACCGGGCCGCGACCGCACAGGCGATGGGGTTGGCCGCCTTTGGCGGACGCTTCAGCCCACCCCGGCGGCTGCATGACGGGCGTGTGGGTTACCCACTGAGCGGCAGGGGCGAGAGCAGCCGGCACGCCCTGCGCTGCGGTATCCGTGCCATTTACCCCATGCTCAGCGATGCTCAGCTGGATGCCTACATTCAGCGGCTTATCGATCAGGGGGTTGGCTTGTGGGACCACCTGGCTGAGCTGGAGCTGCGCCTGCACGGCTTGCGTCAGGCCTTGGAAGCGTGGACGCGTCAGCGCATCAGCTTTTTCGATGGCCGCCGCCGCCGTCGGGTCGCCACACAGATTCGACGGGCCTGGCGACGCAAGACCGGGGAGGGTGAAAGCGGGGACTGCGTGCTGCATGTAGTGGACGAACGCGTGGGCAGCCTCCCCAGTCTGCCCGCAGATATCGACTTCCAGCACGTTCGCCGCCTGACGCTACGCAACCTTGGGCTGGAGCAGATTCGCGCGGAGTTTCTGTTGCGCTTCCCGCAGTTGCACGAGCTCGACTTGCGCGAGAACCAGCTCACCCAGTTACCTGCGGGCCTCGAACTGCTCGGGCAGTTGCGCGTCCTGCGTTTGGGGCGCAATCGCATCGCATTAGGCCCCCGCACCACGGAGACCCTGGGCAGATTACCCCTGCTGGAAGTCTTGGACCTCAGTGGCAACCCGTTGGGAATGATGCCCGACTTGTCCGGTTTGCGGGGCCTGCGGGAAGTGTACTTGCGCGGTACAGGGCTGCAGGACCTGGGCGACGGTGCACAGTTGCCGTGGCGCGGGCTGGCGGACTTCCGGGAAAACCAGATCCGTGAGGTCAGCGCGCAGCTACAGACGCTGGGTGGCCGGCTGCAGCAACTGTATTTGCATGACAACCCGCTGGATGAGGTCAGCCGACGGTTGCTCAATGAAGCCAGCGGCATGGGGGACGGTGCCGGTCGTGCTTCACCGGTGCACATGATCGCTGACAACGAACTGCGTGATCGCTGGATCGGCCAGGCCACGACCGAAGTGCGCAGCCGGCGTATGCAGATCTGGGCAGATTTGATTGAAGAACGCGAGTCTGCAGACCTGTTCAGGTTTCTCGCCGATTTTGCCGAGTCTGAAGACTTCAACGAACGCGCGCATTACTACCGCGCCAGGATCTGGCGCATCCTCGAGTTGTGCAGCGAAAACACCGATGTGCGTGAGGCCGTGTTCCTGCAGGTGCAGGGCCCACAAACCTGCGATGATCGCTTGCTGTTACTGCTGAGCCAGCTCGAGCTGAGATTGCACATTGCCCTGCACACTGCGGGCATCGGCGAAGCGCAGACTGAATCTGCGCTGGTGCGCTTGGGGCGCTCACTGTACAGGCTGGATGAAGTTGACCGTATCGCTGCGGTTCATATCCGGCAGATGCGCCGGGACCCCTACGCCTTGGTGGATGATATCGAAGTCTACCTCGCCTATCGGGTAAACCTGGCCCAGCGCCTTGGCCTTCCCGTGCAACCGGCCTACATGAATTTTCCCGAGTTCAGTGGCGTCAGCAGCCGGCAAATCCGGCTGGCCGGTGACACGGTGCTGGCGGAGGAAAGCCGCGCAGCGCTCAGTGCTGCGCTGGCGCAGCGAGAATTCTGGCAGGCGTTCGTCCGCACCCGTTATCGGGAACGCTTCGAGGCGCTGGCAGCGCCCTTTCACGAGAGACTGGAGGCCTGCGAGCAACAAACAGCACAAACGGGCGAACAGGCGTATCTGGACCAGGCCGCAACCTTGATGGCTGAACTCAATGCACAGGAGCAGGCGCTGTACCTTGCCCTGGCCACCCAGGCGAACGAGCGGGGGTGAAGCAAAGGCGGCCGCTACCGAGCCGCCCGAGGGTTCAAGCTGCGTTGCTGTGCAGCTTGACCTGCTGCAGGTAGTGCGCCAGGGCCTGCTGCTCGGCCTGGGTGGTAAACAGGCCAAGCTTGGTCCGGCGCCAGAGGATGTCGTCGGCACTGACGGCCCACTCGTGTTCGCGCAGGTAATCCACCTCACGGGTAAACAACCCTGCACCAAGCGGCTGGCCCAGGTCCTGCGGCCCCTCGGCGCCCTCCAGCAGCGACCAGGCACGGCTGCCATAGGTCAGCGCCCAACGTTTGGCAATGGCCGGAGCCAGCCAGCCATGCCGGGCCAGCAATGCTTGCTCCAGTGCGTGCGGGGTGGTCATGCTTTCACCGCCTGGCAAGGTAGCACTGGCGGTCCAGCTCCCACGCATGGCAGTAAAGAAAGGCTTGAGTTCGGCCATGGCCGATTCGGCCAGCTTGCGGTAGGTGGTGAGCTTGCCGCCGAACACGGACAACAACGGGGCTTCGCCGACGGTGCCCGACAGGGCCAAGGTGTAATCCCGGGTCACGGCCGATGGGTTATCCGACTCGTCGTTGCACAGTGGCCTCACCCCAGCATAAGTGCTGTAGATGTCGCTACGGCTAAGCTGGTGGTTGAAGTGGGCATTGACGACGTTCAGCAGGTAGTCGGTTTCCTGCTCGGTAATGGCGACCTTTGACGGGTCGCCGCTGTATTCCCGGTCGGTGGTGCCAATCAGCGTAAAACGGTCCAGGTAGGGGATGCAGAACACGATGCGCTTGTCTTCGTTCTGCAGAATGTAGGCCTGCTCACCCTCGTACAGGCGGGGCACGATCAGGTGGCTGCCCTGGATCAGGCGAATGCCGTAGGGGGCATCCAGCTTGAGGTCGTTCTTGATGAACTTCGCGACCCACGGCCCTGCGGCATTCACCAGCGCCCGCGCACGCACCTTGTGCACGCTGCCGTCGGCATGCTGAACATCCACTTCCCACACACCCTCTACACGCTTGGCGCCAAGGCACAGGGTGCGGGTATGAATGTGTGCACCCTGCTCCCGGGCGGCCATGGCATTGAGTACCACCAGGCGGGCGTCGTCGACCCAGCAGTCGGCATATTCAAAGCCCCGCGTGATGGCTGGCTTCAACGGATAGCCAGGGCCAAAGCGCAGGCTGCGCGAAGCACCCAGGCGCTTGCGTTTACCCAGGTGGTCATACAGAAACAGCCCGGCGCGGATCATCCAGGCGGGGCGCAGGTGCGGGCGGTGCGGCAGTACGAAGCGCATCGGCTTGACGATGTGGGGCGCTTTGGCCAGCAACACTTCGCGCTCGGCCAAGGCCTCGCGCACCAGGCGGAATTCGTAGTGTTCCAGGTAGCGCAAGCCACCGTGAATGAGCTTGCTGCTGGCCGAAGAGGTGTGCTGTGCAAGGTCGTCCTTTTCGCAAAGGAACACCTTGAGGCCACGCCCGGCAGCGTCGGCGGCAATACCGACACCATTGATGCCGCCGCCGATCACAACCAGGTCATAGCAGTCGGGCAGCGGGGGGCGGGTCGAATCGGGCTGGGACACGGGCAAGGCCTCCAGAAGCAGTTTGCATCGAATATGAACATGAATGTTCGTTTCCGAAAATACTAGCGTAACTACAGCGCGCCCGCCAGTGAGTCTTTATAGAAAAAACTGATCGGATTACAAGAATATGAACATTAACGAACATGCACTGCAGCGCGGCGCCGGGGAGGGTTGGCGCCACATTGGCGTGATCGCAGTACAACGTCCGGTGCTACACCACTTCGAGGCGTATCTTGTTCTGATTGAGTAGCTGGGTGAGGGCTGGGGTGGGTGGCTGGTCGGTGACCAGGCAATCCACCAGCCCGATCGAGCCCAGGCGCACCATGGCATTGCGCCCGAACTTGCTGGAGTCGGCGGCCAGCACTACCTGGCGTGCGTTGGCGATGATCGCCTGGGAGACACGCACCTCCTGGTAATCGAAGTCCAGCAGGCTGCCGTCTTCATCAATGCCGCTGATGCCCACCAGCGCAAAATCGACCTTGAACTGGTTGATGAAATCGACGCTGGCCTGGCCGACCACGCCACCGTCGCGGCGTACCGTGCCGCCGGCCACCAGCACTTCGAAATCGTCCTTCGCAGCCAGAATGGACGCGACGTGCAGGTTATTGGTGATGATCTTCAGGTGGTTATGGTTGAGCAAGGCGCGTGCAATCGATTCGGTGGTGGTACCGATATTGATGAACAGTGAGGCGTGGTCGGGAATCTGTCGGGCCACTGCGTCGGCGATGCGCTGCTTTTCGTCCCGCATCTGGTCGGCACGCATGGCGTAGGCGGTGTTTTCGATACTGGAATCATAGGCCGCTCCGCCGTGGTAGCGCCGCAGCAGGTCGAGTTCGGCAAGCTGGTTGATGTCGCGGCGAATGGTCTGGGGGGTGACGACGAACAACTGCGCCATTTCTTCGATACTGACGTAACCGCGCTCGCGCACCAGTTCGAGGATTTGTTGTTGGCGGGGGGGCAGATTCATGGGCGGTCCTTTGGGGCTGCCTGACAAATGCTGCAATGATGCCGTAGGAAAGGGACGACAGCCAGCGGACTATCGGCAAGAGGATTCATCGAGGGTGTAGAGGGGGCGGCCACGCGCCGCCCCCGGTGCGAGGTCAGGCGTCGTGGTCTTCCCAGTCGCGGGTGCGGTCCACGGCCTTCTGCCAGCCGGCATACAGCTTTTCTTTCTGGGCTTCGTCCAGTTGGGGGCTGAACTCTCGTTCGATGATCGCCTTGTCGCGTAATTCGTCAAGGCCGCTCCAGAAGCCACAGGCCAGGCCAGCCAGGTAGGCCGCACCCAGGGCAGTGGTTTCACGCATTTTCGGCCGCTCCACGCAGGTGCCCAGAATGTCGGCCTGGAACTGCATGAGGAAGTTGTTGGCTACTGCGCCGCCATCCACCCGCAATTCAGACAGGCGCTTGCCGCTGTCCTGTTGCATGGCATCGAGCACGTCCCGGGTCTGGTAGGCGATGGATTCCAGCGCAGCGCGGATAATGTGGTCCACCTTGACCCCGCGGGTCAGGCCGAACAAGGCACCCCGTGCATACGGGTCCCAATAGGGGGCGCCCAGCCCGGTGAATGCCGGCACCAGGTACACGCCGTTGCTGTCCTTGACCTTGCTGGCGAAGTATTCGGTGTCCAGCGCGTCGTTGACGATCTTCAGTTCATCACGCAGCCATTGCACGGTGGAACCACCATTGAACACCGCCCCCTCAAGTGCGTAAGCCACCTCGCCGCGTGGGCCGCAGGCGATGGTGGTGAGCAGGCCGTGGGATGACTTGACCGCCTGGTCACCGGTGTTCATCAGCAGGAAACACCCGGTGCCGTAGGTGTTCTTGGCCTGGCCCGGCTCTACGCACATTTGCCCGAACAGCGCCGATTGCTGGTCACCGGCAATGCCGGCGATGGCGATACCGCTCTTGGTGTGGCCGTACACCTGCGACGACGGTTTTACCTGCGGCAGCATCTGGGCGGGGATACCCAGGATTTGCAGCAGTTTCTCGTCCCACTGCAGGGTATGGATGTTGAACATCAGCGTGCGCGAGGCGTTGGTGTAGTCGGTGACATGCACCTTGCCACCGGAGAACTTCCAGATCAGCCAGGTATCGATGGTGCCGAACAACAGCTCACCGCGCTCGGCCCGCTCCCGCACGCCTTCGACGTTATCCAGGATCCATTTCAGCTTTGTGCCGGAGAAGTATGGGTCTGTGACCAGGCCGGTGGTGTCACGGATGTAGGCTTCGTGGCCGTCGCGCTTGAGCTGGGCGCAGATCTCGGTGCTGCGCCGGCACTGCCAGACAATGGCATTGTAGACCGGGCGCCCGGTTTCCTTGTCCCATACCACGGTGGTCTCACGCTGGTTGGTGATACCCAGTGCGGCCACCTGGGCATGGCTGATGCCTGCCTGGGCCAAGGCTTCGACCATGGTCGCGCTCTGGGTGGCGAAGATTTCCATCGGGTCGTGTTCCACCCAGCCCGCTTGCGGGTAATGCTGGGCGAACTCGCGCTGTGAGGTACCTACCACGTTCGCATCGCGGTCGAAGATGATGGCGCGCGAACTGGTGGTGCCCTGGTCCAGGGCGATGATGTAGTGCTTGTCCTGGGTATCTGTCATGGTCTTAGGCCTTGCAAAAATAGGGGTCTGGGCTGGAAGCCGCCATCAATTGACTTGGGTGTCGCCTTGGCGATCATCGCCCGTGCGGGTGTTGGCAGCAGGTACCTCCGGCAGGTGGCGGGCAATCAGCCCGCGATACGCCGCAGCACCCAGGCAGGCGCCGATGATAGGCCCGAATACCGGCACCAGGAAGTAAGGCACATCACGGCCGCCGGTAAAGGCGATTTCGCCCCAGCCTGCGAGGAAGGTCATCACCTTGGGCCCCAGGTCCCGGGCCGGGTTCATGGCAAAGCCGGTCAGAGGGCCCATGGCACTGCCAATCACGGCGATCAGCAGCCCGATCAGCAGCGGCGCCATGGCGCCACGGGGCAGGCCGTTGTTGTCATCGGTGAGTGCCATGATCACGGCCATCAGGATGGCTGTGATGATCACCTCGACCAACAGCGCCTGGCCGGTGGACAGCGCCGGGTGGGGGTAGGTGGAGAACACTGCGGCCAGCTCCAGGCTGGCTTCGCTACCGCGCAGCATGGCGTGCGCCTGTTCGAAATCGAAGAACAGGGCGCTGTACAAGGCGTATACCAATGCAGCGCCGCAAAAGGCGCCGCACACCTGGGCCAGCATGTAGAAGGGCAGCTTGCGTTTGTCGAAGCCTGCGAACAGGGCAAGGGCGATGCTCACGGCCGGGTTCAGGTGCGCACCTGATATGCCGGCGGTGAGGTAGATACTCATGCTGACGCCTACGCCCCAGATGATGCTGATTTCCCACAGCCCGAAGCTGGCGCCCGCCACCTTGAGCGCGGCAACGCAGCCGGTACCGAAGAAGATCAGCAATGCAGTGCCGAGAAACTCGGCCAGGCATTGGCTGGGCAGGGTGGGTTGGCCTTGAGCAATTGTCATGTATGACCTCATTGTTTTTGTTGTGAGTCGCGTGGCGCTCGACAGCAAAAGCCCGGCGCCTATCCCCATCGACCCCGGGCACCTCTATGAAATGCACCGTAAAAGTGCACCCTTTATTCAGAAACGAAAAAATATAGACAAGAAACGCTGATGTCAAAGGTCGAAAGTGAACGGTCAGTCACGTTTTGGGCAGTTAATCCGGGCGCGACTGCGCGAGCTAGAGCGGCGCCATTGCGCCGTGCTGGCTGGGATGTGGGAATTGTCCTAAAGTAGCCGCCGATTCGTCTTACACCGGAGCCCCTGCATGACACCTGCCCTGGACCTGTTGAAGAAGCACCGCGCCGAGCACCGTGTGCACAGTTACGAACACGACCCCAAATCGGCGTCATACGGGCTCGAGGCTGCAGAGAAGCTGGGGCTGGACCCGCAGCAGGTGTTCAAGACTTTGCTGGCCAGCAGCGAGAAGGGCGAGTTGCTGGTCGCGGTGGTGCCGGTGGTGGGTTCACTGGACCTAAAGGCCCTGGCGCATGCTGCCGGGGTGAAGAAGTGCGAAATGGCAGACCCTGCCCAGGCGCAAAGGGCTACAGGCTACCTGGTGGGGGGGATCAGCCCGCTGGGGCAGAAAAAGCGGCTGCGCACCTTTATCGACAACTCATCGCAGAATTTTGCCAGCATCCATGTCAGTGCCGGGCGCAGGGGGCTGGAAGTGGAGTTGGCGGCAGCGGTGCTGGCCGAATATACGCAAGGCACATTTGCGCCGATCGGCAGGGGGTAGGGAGGCCGCCAGGCGACCTCCTGCAGCGTCCTCACTGCGCGGAGCTGTGACGGCGCACGCCGCTGTGCTGCTGCAACGCCTGTGCTGCCACGCTGCCGGGCACAGCGAACAGCACCAGGTGATCGGCTTTCACTGCAATCCCTACGTCCGCCCCCAGCTGATGATCGACATGGCTCGGGAAGATTGCCTCCAGTTGGCTGCCGGTGGGCAGTTGCAGGCGATACAAGGTGGAGGCCCCCAGGAAACTCTTGCCCACGATGCTGGCCCGCAACGGGCTGTCGGGTGCGTGCACGATATCATCGGGGCGTAGCAGCACATCCACCGAGCTGCCCGAGGTCATGGTATAGGCACGGTTGCCACGCAGCTCACCCAGTTCAGTACTGACCGCTTCGTGGCTGGTCATCTGCCCGCGAATGAAGTACCCCTGGCCGATGAAGCTGGCCACGAAAGGGGTCTGCGGTTCGTGGTAAAGGTTGTAGGGGGTATCCCACTGCTCAAGCCGGCCTTCCTTGAACACGCCCACCTGGTCGCTGACCGCAAAGGCCTCTTCCTGGTCATGGGTGACCAGGATGGCGCTGGTGCCACGGCTTTTGAGGATGTCCCGCACCTCATGGCTCAGGCGCCTGCGCAGCTCCACATCCAGGTTGGAGAACGGCTCGTCGAGCAACAGCAACTGAGGTTCAGGTGCCAGCGCCCGGGCCAGGGCTACACGTTGCTGCTGGCCGCCAGACAGCTCGTGTGGGTATCGCCCGCCCAGGCCGCCAAGCTTGACCAGCTCCAGCATTTCTTCGATCACCGCCGCCTGGCGGGGATGCTTGGCAATGCCGAAGGCAATGTTCTGCGCAACGGTCAGGTGCGGAAACAGGGCGTAGTCCTGAAACACCATGCCGATACGGCGCTTTTCCGGCGCCAGGGTGAAGCCGGCCCGGGAGATGACCTCGCCTGCGAGCTGGATTTCACCGTCATGCACCGGTTCGAAACCCGCGATGGCGCGCAGGGTGGTGGTTTTGCCGCAACCGGACGCACCCAGCAGGCAACCGATGTCGCCGGCATTGAGGTGCAGGTTGAGGTTCTGGACGATGCGCTGATCGCCATAGCCGCAGGCGAGGTTGCGCAGGTTGAGCAGTAGAGGTTGACTCATGCGTGGTGGTAAGCCGGTTCGACAAGGAATTCGAGAAGGGCCTTCTGTGCATGCAGGCGGTTTTCAGCCTGGTCCCAGGCGACCGAACGTGGGTCGTCGAGCAGGTCATGGCTGATTTCCTCGCCACGGTGGGCGGGCAGGCAATGCATGAACAGGGCGTCGGGTGCCGCCAGGTCAAGCATTTGCCGCGTGACCTGGTAGGGCGCGAAATGCGCCAGGCGCCGAGCAGTTTCCTCTTCCTGGCCCATGGAAGTCCAGACATCTGTGGTGACCAGGTGAGCACCTTGCACGGCCAGCAGCGGGTCGCGCACGATCTGCACGTGGTCGCCGCCGATGGCCATGAAACGCGGATCGGGTTCGTAACCTTCGGGGCAGGCGATGCGCAGCTGGAAGCCGAACTGGCGCGCCGCTTCGATGTAGGAGTTGCACATGTTGAAGCCGTCACCGATCCAGGCAACCGTCTTGCCCTGGATGGGCCCACGGTGCTCCAGGAACGTCTGCATGTCGGCCAGCAACTGGCATGGGTGGGATTCGTCAGACAGCGCATTGATGACCGGCACGCGGGACTTGGCGGCGAACTCGGTGAGCGTGCTGTGGGCGTGGGTGCGGATCATCACCACGTCGAGCATGCTCGACAACACGATGGCACTGTCGCCAATGGGCTCGCCACGGCCCAGTTGCGTGTCACGCGGGGACAGGAAGATCGCCTGGCCGCCGAGCTGGATCATGCCGGCCTCGAACGAGACTCGGGTGCGGGTGGAGGACTTTTCGAAGATCATCCCCAGCACGCGGTTTTTCAGGGGCTCGAACAGCACGCCTCGCTTGCGCAGGTCCTTCAGCTCGATGCCGCGGCGGATCACCCCGAGCAATTCGTCGGTGGTGAAGTCCAGCAGGGAGAGAAAGTGCCTAGCGCTCATGATTGACTACCTTATCTGCAACAGTATGCAGGCCCACCGTGTGGTTTTTTTTAACAACGGGAGTGACCTGCGGCGTAAGCCGCACGGGGCGGACGAAATGGGGAAAGGCGCAATACTATAATTAAATGTCGCCTGAAACCAAGGGGGGAAACAGCGGCCACCTGCACAGGGTGTTGCAAAGGGTGTCGGCGTTGCCCCTGTAGCTGTTTTTTATTTGCTACAGGGGTTTTGTACACGGCTTGCTGGCGATTTGGCAAACAGCTGTCGTGAATCGCGCGCCTGATGTCGCTGGATTCACGCCACGAAGCACGCTGGCCCGGGCGGCGAGGCGGCGCCATAGTCTTGGCTTCTTTCCTGACCCAGGCAAAAGCGGCCATGAACAAGACCCTGCACCACCGTGCCTGCCACCTGTGTGAAGCCATTTGCGGCTTGAGTATCGAATTGAGCCACGGCGCTGATGGCACGGCGCAGATCAGTTCGATCAAGGGCGACCCGCTGGACCCCTTCAGCCGCGGCCACATATGCCCCAAGGCGGTGGCCTTGCAGGACATCCAGAACGACCCTGATCGGCTGCGCCAGCCGCACCGCAGGGTTGGGGAACAGTGGCAGGCGATCAGCTGGGAGGAAGCCTTCGCCCTGGCAGCCGAGCGCCTCTGGGCGGTGCAGCAGGCTCACGGGCGCAATGCCGTGGCGGTGTATCAGGGTAACCCGAGCGTGCATAACTATGGCTTGATGACCCACAGCAACTACTTTCTTGGCCTGCTCAAAACCCGTAACCGGTTTTCTGCCACCTCGGTAGATCAATTACCCCAGCACCTGGTCAGCCACCTGATGTACGGCCATGGGCTGCTGCTGCCGGTTCCCGACATCGACCATACCGACTTCATGCTGATTCTCGGTGGCAACCCGCTGGCCTCCAACGGCAGCATCATGACCGTGCCCGATGTGGAAAAGCGCTTCAAGGCCCTGCGCGCACGGGGAGGGCGCCTGGTGGTGGTGGACCCGCGGCGCAGTGAAACGGCGGCGATAGCCGACACCCATCTGTTCATTCGCCCCGGCGGCGACGCCGCGCTGTTGTGCGGCCTGCTCAACACCCTGTTCGAAGAAGGCCTGGCCATAGGCACGCACCTGCCTGTGAGCGGCGTGCCGGCCGTGCAGGCGGCGATAGCCCCTATGACGGCCGAGGCCATGAGCCCGCTTTGTGGCATTCCTGCAGCAGGCATCCGCCAGCTCGCACGTGACTTCGCGGCTGCCGACAAGGCCGTTTGCTATGGCCGCATGGGCGTTTCAACCCAAGTGTTCGGCACGCTCTGCCATTGGCTGGTGCAGCTGATCAACCTGGTCACCGGTAACCTCGACCGCCCAGGCGGCGCATTGTGCACCGAGCCTGCCGTCGACCTGGTGGCGGCCACCTCGGGTGGTCACTTCAATGCCTGGCAAAGCCGGGTGTCGGGGTTGCCCGAATATGGCGGCGAGTTGCCGGTTGCCGCCCTGGCCGAGGAAATGCTCACGCCGGGTGAGGGGCAGGTGCGCGCACTGGTGACGGTGGCCGGCAACCCGGTACTGTCAACGCCTAACGGTCGGCAACTGGACGGCGCCTTGGCGGGGCTGGAGTTCATGCTCAGCATCGACCTGTACATCAACGAAACCACGCGCCATGCCGACCTGATCCTGCCGTCGACGTCGGCGCTGGAAAACGACCACTACGACAGTACCTTCAACTTGCTGGCCGTGCGCAACGTCACCCGCTTCAACCGCGCCATTCTGCCCAAGCCCGAAGGGGCGCTGCACGACTGGGAGATCTTCGTGGGCCTTGCCCAGGCATTTGCCGCGCGTGCACAGCAGCCGCTGAAACCCACCGCGCCGCCCGCGCACATGATCGACCTGGCGTTGCGCAGTGGCCGCTATGGCCATGACACCCCCTGGAAGCTGTCACTGGAGGCGTTGGACTCCCACCCTCATGGCCTCGACCTCGGCCCGCTGCAGCGCAACCTGGGCGCGCGCCTGGCGACGGCCGAAAACACCGTCCAGGCGGCACCCCAGGTGTTGCTACAGGACTTGCAGCGCCTGGCCCTGCAGGCCCTTCCGGCGCCAGGCCAACTGCTGCTGATCGGCCGTCGGCATGTGCGCAGCAACAATTCGTGGATGCACAACTACCACAGGCTGGTCAAAGGCAAGCCACGGCACCAGTTGCTGATGCACCCTGATGACATGCAGCACAGGTGCTTGCAGGATGGCCAGCGGGTACGGGTGAGTTCTCGCACCGGCACGGTGGAAGTTGAGGTGCAGGGCTGCCAGAACATGATGCCCGGCGTGGTCAGCCTGCCTCACGGTTATGGTCATGGGTTGAAGGGTGTGCACATGCAGGTAGCCCAGAGCCAGCCAGGTGCCAGCGCCAACGACCTGACCGACGAACGCCTGCGTGACCCGGTATCGGGCAACGCAGCGCTCAATGGCGTCCCCGTGCAGGTAGAGGCCGCCTGAGGGCACGAGCATGCCGCTCGGCTTTCCGTTACAATGCCTCACCGTGCCGACGACGACGTCGCAAAGTTAAGCCGAGGTGCTACATGGATATCATCGAAACGATCAAAGAGCAGATTGCCAACAACACCATTCTGCTCTACATGAAGGGCTCGCCGAATGCACCGCAATGCGGTTTTTCTGCGCGTGCTTCCCAGGCGGTCATGGGTTGCGGCGAGAAGTTCGCCTACGTCGACATCCTGCAGAACCCGGAAATCCGCGCCAACCTGCCTAAATATGCCAACTGGCCAACCTTCCCCCAGCTCTGGGTGGGTGGCGAGCTGGTTGGCGGCAGCGACATCGTGCTGGAAATGTTCGAAAACGGTGAGCTGCAGACGCTCATCAAGGATGCCGCCGCCAAGGCCAAGGCTGCCGAAGCCTGATAGGCAGCGAGCCATAAAAAAACCCGCCAATGGCGGGTTTTTTTATGGCGTTGGAATTATTCCTCGCCCATCTGCGACTGCAGGTAGTTCTCGATGCCGATCTTGTCGATGAGGCTCAGCTGGGTTTCCAGCCAGTCGATGTGCTCTTCCTCGGATTCGAGGATGTCTTCGAGCATGTCACGCGAACCGAAGTCGCCGGCCGTTTCGCAATGGGCGATGGCGGCTTTCAGGTCCAGCAGGCCTTTCTGCTCGATCTTCAGGTCGCATTCGAGCATTTCCTTGGTGTGCTCGCCGATCAGCAACTTGCCCAGGTCCTGAACGTTAGGAATGCCTTCAAGGAACAGAATACGCTTGATCAATTTGTCAGCGTGCTTCATCTCGTCGATGGATTCTTTGTACTCGTGCTTGCCGAGTTTGTTCAGGCCCCAGTCTTCATACATGCGGGCATGCAGGAAGTACTGGTTGATAGCGACCAGCTCGTTTCCGAGGATCTTGTTGAGATGCTGGATGACGCTGATGTCGCCTTTCATGGGTGTTCCTGCCCTGTCGAAGTGTGCCAATACTGCGAAGTTTGAGCTGGATGCCCGGGCCTGTCAAACCTAAGTTATTGAATAATAAATGAAAATTAATAGGAATAAGAATGTTTGTGAACCGCGTTGGGGCCCTAACTTATTGAATTATGAGCATAAAAAAACCGGACACGAGGTCCGGTTTCGGGAAACGGGGGTATTCAGGCAGTGGTAAATTCCACGGGGTAGGGCAGCGCCGCCTGGCTGACCTGGAGGTCGGTCAGCGTTTCGCGCACCACCTGCTTGGCCAGGCACGCACATTTGCCACATTGGCTGGCGACATTGGTCGCGGCACGGACTTCCTTGTAGCTGCAGCATCCTTCATAGATCGCATCGCGGATCTGTCCGTCGGTGACGCCGACACAAAGACACACATACATAAGGGCTGACCATCGCTGGCGGGATCGATGGGGTGGAGCTTAATGTGAATGAGAATGCTTGTCAAAGTGGTTTCAGAAGGCATTTACCGAAGGCGACCGACGGTCGCTCATCACCGGAGTCGGCCTGTCATGAGAAGCCGTGTATGATGGTCAACCTTTGCTGGATGTCGGGCAGGGCCCGGCAACAGGTTATTCACCCTCATCAGGAGATTACAATGAGCGTACTCGTTGGCAAGAAAGCCCCCGATTTCACTGTACCGGCCGTGCTGGGCAATGGCGAGATCGTCGACAGCTTCAACCTGGCCTCGGCCATCAAGGGCAAGTACGGCCTGGTGTTCTTCTACCCGCTGGACTTCACCTTTGTCTGCCCGTCCGAGCTGATCGCGCTGGACAACCGCATCCCAGACTTCCAGGCCCGCAACGTGGAAGTGATCGGCGTCTCGATCGACTCGCACTTCACCCACAATGCCTGGCGTAACACCCCGGTCAACAATGGCGGTATCGGCCAGGTGAAGTACACCCTGGCTGCCGACATGACCCACGAAATCTGCAAGGCCTACGACGTTGAGTCCGAAGGCGGTGTGGCGTTCCGTGGCGCGTTCCTGATCGACACCAACGGTGTGGTTCGCTCGCAGATCATCAACGACCTGCCGCTGGGCCGTAACATGGACGAGCTGCTGCGTCTGGTCGATGCCCTGCAGTTCCACGAAGAGCACGGCGAAGTCTGCCCTGCCAACTGGAAAAAAGGCGACAAGGGCATGAACGCTTCGCCAGAAGGCGTTGCTGCCTACCTGAGCGAGAACGCCGGCAAGCTGTAATGGTAGCCATTTGCCCAAGGGCTTGAACCTGCCCTGGGGGCAAAAAAAAACCGATGCTCGCGAACGGGCATCGGTTTTTTTTTGCCGCAGGGTCGGCGGTATCAACCCTGGCGCCAGCCGCCCATGTCCTTCCAGCGGTTGACGATGCCGCAGAACAGTTCGGCGGTTTTCTCCGTGTCGTAGCGGGCCGAGTGGGCCTCGCGACCGTCGAAATCGATGTCGGCGCTTTGGCAGGCACGGGCCAGCACCGTTTGACCGTAGGCCAGGCCCGCCAGGGTGGCGGTATCGAAGCTGGAGAAGGGGTGGAACGGGTTGCGCTTGAGGTCGTTGCGCGCTACTGCAGCGTTGAGGAAGCCCAGGTCGAAGCTGCTGTTGTGGCCGACCAGAATGGCACGCTTGCAACCGTTGGCCTTCAGCGCCTTGCGGATGCCGCGGAAGATGTCGGTGAGCGCCGCCTCTTCGCTGACCGCCATGCGCAGTGGGTGGTCCAGCTTGATACCGGTGAACTCGAGGGCCGCTGCCTCGATGTTGGCACCCTCGAACGGTTCCACGCGGTGGAAGTAGGTGTGCTCCGGGAACAGGAAGCCTTTTTCATCCATGCCGATGGTGACGGCTGCAATTTCCAGCAGGGCGTCGGTGGCGCTGTTGAAGCCGCCTGTTTCCACATCCACCACCACGGGCAGGTAACCGCGGAAGCGCTCGGCCATGGGGTGGCGTGAGCCCGTGTTGCCCTGGGTGTCCAGGTCGTCTTCGTACAGGTCTTCGCTCACGCGCGTTCCTCCAGCAGGCGCCAGCGCAGCTTTTCTCCAGCGCGTAGCGGAATCACGGTCTGCTCGCCAAACGGCAGGCTGTCAGGGGCGGTCCATTCGTCACGCACCAGGGTGATGGTGTCGGTGTTCGCCGGCAGGCCATAGAACGCCGGGCCATGAAGGCTGGCAAAGCCTTCGAGCTTGTCCAGCGCGTTGCGCTGCTCGAACGCCTCGGCATACAGCTCGATGGCGGCATAAGCGGTGTAGCAGCCAGCACAACCGCAAGCGGCTTCCTTGGCGTGGCGGGCGTGGGGCGCCGAGTCGGTACCGAGGAAGAACTTTGGGTTGCCGCTGGTTGCAGCATCCAGCAACGCCACCTGGTGGGTGTTGCGCTTGAGGATGGGCAGGCAGTAGAAGTGCGGGCGGATACCGCCAACCAGCATGTGGTTGCGGTTGTACAGCAAATGCTGCGCGGTGATGGTGGCGCCGACGTTGGCCGAGGCCTCGGTGACGAACTGGGCGGCATCCGCGGTGGTGATGTGCTCGAACACGACCTTCAAGGTAGGGAAGCGCTCGACCAGACGGCGCATGTGCTCGTCGATGAAACGCTTCTCGCGGTCGAACACGTCAATTTCGCTGCGGGTGACTTCACCGTGCACGAGCAGTGGCATGCCGACTTCTGCCAGCGCCTCGATGGCCGGGAAGATGTTGTCGATGCTGGTCACGCCCGAATCGGAGTTGGTGGTGGCGCCTGCCGGGTACAGCTTAGCCGCATGCACGAAGCCGCTAGCCTTGGCGGCCCGGATGTCCTCGGGGCTGGTGCGGTCGGTGAGGTACAGCACCATCAGGGGCTCGAACCGGCTGCCGGCCGGCCGCGCCGCCAGGATGCGTTCACGGTAGGCTTGGGCTTCAGCGGCATTGCGCACCGGTGGTACCAGGTTGGGCATGATGATGGCGCGGGCGAAGGTACGCGCCACATCACCAACGGTGTGGGGCAGGACGGCACCATCACGCAGATGGATGTGCCAGTCGTCGGGGCGCAGGAGGGTCAGGCGATCGGACATTGAGGATTCCAGGCGGGTCGAACTCAAGGCGCAATGCTACCGGAAAACCCCCGGGCGAGCACGGGTATCAAGTTTTCCGCGTGCTGTCCGATAGCCTGAAAGTAAGTTGTCGAACTCTGTGGAGCCACCCGTGCGCCAGCGTTACCTAGCCCTGTTCACCTTGTGCGCCAGCCTGCCGGCCGGCGCGCTGACATTCCAGACGCGCATGGAGAATATCGCCTGGAAGGTCGAAGGTGACCTGTTCGAGTGCCGGCTCATCCAGCCCATCGAGGGTTTCGGCAGTGGCGAGTTCGTGCGCCGTGCCGGCGAACAACCGGTCTTCCAGTTGCGCTCGGACAGCAACGCATTGGGCGCCGGCGGCGCCAGCCTGCTGGCAGCGGCGGCGCCGTGGCAGCCGGGGCGGGGAGACATCAACCTGGGCAATGTGCGGCTGGCGCGCACGGGGCTGTTGTTCAGCTCGTCCCAAGGCCAGGCCAGCCGCTTGATAAACGGCCTGCTGGACGGGCGCAGCACCGTGGTGCGCAACTTTACCGGCGAGGGCGGCAGGCCGATGGAGGTGCGCGTGCTGCCGGTCAGTTTCGCCAAGGCCTACGGCGATTACCAGCTGTGTGCGGCCAAGCTGCTGCCGGTCAATTACGACCAGGTGCGCCAGACCCAGGTCGGCTTCCCTGGCGGGGGTATCGACCTGGACCAGAACGCCAAGGCGCGCCTGGACGTGATCCTGGACTACATGAAGGCCGACCCCACGGTCAACCAGGTGGAACTCAATGGCCACTCGGACAACAGCGGCAACCGCCTGACCAACCGCGACCTGTCGCGCCGTCGTGCCTTGGCCGTGGCGGATTACCTGATTGCTCACGGCGTGCCTGAGGAACACATCACGGTGCGCTTCCACGGCGAACGTTATCCGCTGGCGAAGAACTCCACTGCCGCGAACCGAGCACGCAATCGACGCGTCAGTATTGAACTGGAACGCGTTGCCGTGGCTGAAAAGCCGGCTGATAAACCCGCGCAGCAGGCGGCACCTGCCGTGGCACCTGCTGCGACGGGCGCTGGCGCTGCAGCACCGGCCCAGGCACCGGCTGCCAAGGCACCCTGAGGCCTGAAACCCCGTCGCGCTGCCATAATTTCTTGTCGCTTTGTCGTCAGAAGCTGTCGCGCCACTGTAAATCCGCACGCAACGCCGTTAGAATCGGGCCTTTTCCGTACAACCCCGTGGAGTGATGGCATGGCGGACGTAAAAAAGGTCGTACTGGCGTATTCCGGCGGCCTTGATACTTCGGTGATTCTCAAGTGGCTGCAAGATACCTACAACTGCGAAGTGGTGACCTTCACCGCTGACCTGGGGCAGGGCGAAGAGGTCGAGCCGGCGCGCGCCAAAGCTCAGGCGATGGGCGTCAAGGAGATCTACATCGACGACCTGCGCGAAGAGTTCGTTCGCGACTTCGTGTTCCCGATGTTCCGTGCCAACACCGTCTACGAGGGTGAGTACCTGCTGGGTACTTCCATCGCCCGCCCGCTGATCGCCAAGCGCCTGATCGAGATCGCCAACGAAACCGGCGCCGATGCCATTTCCCACGGTGCTACCGGCAAAGGCAACGACCAGGTTCGCTTCGAACTGGGTGCCTATGCTCTCAAACCAGGCGTGAAGGTGATTGCTCCATGGCGTGAGTGGGACCTGCTGTCCCGCGAGAAGCTGATGGACTACGCCGAAAAGCACGGCATCCCGATCGAGCGCCATGGCAAGAAGAAGTCGCCTTACTCGATGGACGCCAACCTGCTGCACATCTCCTATGAGGGCGGTGTGCTCGAAGACACCTGGACCGAGCACGAAGAAGACATGTGGCGCTGGAGCGTGTCCCCGGAAAGTGCCCCGGACCAGGCGACCTACATCGAACTCACCTACCGCAACGGTGACATCGTTGCCATCGATGGTGTAGAAAAAACCCCTGCGACCGTGCTGGCCGACCTCAACCGCATCGGCGGCGCCAACGGTATCGGCCGCCTGGATATCGTCGAGAACCGTTACGTGGGCATGAAATCGCGCGGCTGCTACGAGACCCCTGGCGGCACCATCATGCTCAAGGCACACCGTGCCATCGAGTCGATCACCCTGGATCGTGAAGTGGCTCACCTCAAAGATGAGCTGATGCCCAAGTACGCCAGCCTGATCTACACCGGCTACTGGTGGAGCCCAGAGCGCCTGATGCTGCAGAAAATGATCGATGCTTCGCAGGTGAACGTGAATGGCGTGGTTCGCCTGAAGCTGTACAAGGGCAACGTGACCGTGGTTGGCCGCAAATCGGACGACTCGCTGTTCGATGCCAACATCGCGACGTTCGAAGAAGACGGGGGCGCCTACAACCAGGAGGACGCTGCCGGCTTCATCAAGCTCAATGCGCTGCGCATGCGCATTGCGGCGAACAAAGGTCGCTCAATGCTCTAAGCGTCAACGGCTGCCTGAAGAGCCCTCGCCCTGTGCGGGGGTTTTTTATGCGTGAAAGCGCGTTCAGCTCGCCACAGTGGGGCTCGGCGTGTTCATCGGGCTGATGGAAAGGCGAATGCATTGGCGTTTTTGCAGGTTGCAGAATTGCCAGGTGCGTGCTGGTTCCGCGGGCTCGGCCAACGTGAGCAGCAGTTGCTTTTCCAGTAAATGGCAGGCATCTGGCCCGGAAAACATGAAGGTTACCTGCTCGGCGTTTATCGGTTCATTGTTCAGCGCTGCCGTTTTTGAATCCGTATCGCGTGGTGGTGCCCCATCAGCCGAGACCGCCCGGGTAAGGGCGGGGCTGTAGAACGACTTGTAATTGAAGTTAAGCGTCAAGAAGAACAATGCCGTTAGAAAAAACGGGAAGCCGACCAGGAACCACGTGTAGAGCTTTTGGCTGGCCTCGCTCAAGAACGGCAGTGTGGCGAGCGCGGAGGCTTCGATAATGCCGGCGAAGATGGCGATGATGGTCAGCGGGGCAACTGGTTGTGCTTGTGGCATGGGGCCGTCTCCTGCGGAGTGGACCCATGATTACCCCACATGGCTGCTCACGTAGAAGCCTGCACTGTTTCCCCGGCTGGGAAATATCCCCTGATTTGCCCGATGAACCTCATTTTCGGCTTTATAGTTTCCACTATGGCCCAAGCCATTGTTACTTATTCCAATCGTATCGAGTGGGTGGCGCTGTTACGCTTACTTGCAGGTATAGATAATAGTCTTGTTACAACTATAATTATTAGTTGTAGGAAATTTCTGTAAGTGCTGTAAGGCCCTTCTGTTCATCTATTTCCAAGATAAAACCCCGCGCCATCCTTACTTCTGTCGGTTATCGTGGCGCACTAACGCAACAGCAATGAATGGATATCGCATGAACAAAGTGCTTATCGTGGACGATCATCCGGTGATACGTCTGGCCGTACGCATGCTGATGGAGCGACATGGGTATGACGTCGTCGCAGAGACGGACAACGGGGTGGCGGCCCTGCAGCTCACCCGGCAGCATCTCCCGGACATCGTGGTACTGGACATTGGTATCCCCAAGCTCGATGGCCTTGAGGTAATCGCGCGCATGGCCAGCTCCAGCCCGGGCAGCAAGGTGCTGGTGCTGACCTCCCAGGCGCCGGGTAACTTCTCCATGCGCTGCATGCAGGCGGGGGCGGCGGGCTATGTGTGCAAGCAGCAGGAACTCACCGAGTTGCTCAGCGCCATCAAGGCTGTACTGTCGGGCTACAGCTATTTCCCCAACCAGGCACTGCATGCCTCTCGTGGCAGGGGCGGCGGTAGCGAAACAGAGATGGTCAACCGCCTCTCGGCGCGCGAGATGACGGTGTTGCAGCAACTGGCAAGGGGGCGGTCCAACAAGGAAATAGCCGACAGCATGTACCTGAGCAACAAAACGGTCAGCACTTACAAGTCTCGCCTGTTGCTCAAGCTCAATGCACGTTCCCTGGTGGACCTTATCGAACTGGCGCAGCGGCAGGGGCTGAACTGACCCCCATGGGTAAAGCCTCCTGCAGGGAGGCTTTACCAAGGCTAGAAGTCGTAGTCGAAATCAGCCAACTGCTTCTGCAGGCGGCGTTCCTCAAGCAGGTTATCGATGGTGCGACGTTTGCTCAGGTTGGTCTTTGCCGGTTCCACTTGAGGCTCTGCATCCTCCTCAGTGGCAACAAAATCATCTTCGATCGACAGGTCGTCTTTGTCGGTACTCATGCGTCGCTCCAAGCCAAGGGGCCGATGGCCGACCTTATAACCAGAAAGCGCACACTGGTAAAAAAGATTTTTTCAATCGAGACGGGCTGTTTTCAGCTATCGGCTCAATCGTCGCCGGTTTTGTGCTTGTATTCGCACAAGTCCTCGATACGGCAACTTCCACAACGCGGCTTGCGGGCCTGGCATACGTAACGCCCGTGCAGGATCAACCAGTGGTGGGCGTCGAGCAGGTAGTCCTTGGGCACGAACTTGACCAGTTTCTTTTCCACTTCCAGTACGGTCTTGCCCGGTGCGATGCCGGTGCGGTTGCTGACCCGGAAGATGTGGGTGTCCACGGCCATCGTCGGCTGGCGGAAGGCCGTGTTGAGTACCACGTTGGCCGTCTTGCGCCCGACGCCGGGCAGGGCCTCCAGGGCTTCGCGGGTTTCTGGCACCTGGCCGCCATGACGCTCGATCAACAGGCGGCACGCCTCGATCACATTCTTGGCCTTGCTGTTGTACAGGCCGATGGTCTTGATGTACTGGCTAAGGCCTTCTACGCCGAGGGCATGGATGGCCTCGGGGGTGTTGGCTACTGGAAACAGGCGCGCGGTGGCCTTGTTGACCCCCACGTCGGTGGACTGGGCCGACAGGGTTACCGCGACCAGCAGCTCGAACGGCGTGGTGTAGGCGAGCTCGGTCTTGGGGTCGGGGTTGTCTTCGTGCAGCCGGCGGAAGATTTCCAGGCGTTTGGCGGCATTCATGGTGTCGAGGTGTTCCTGGAAGGCGTGGATGGGCAGATGAGCCAGGCATCAGCCACGTAATGCGTGGTGGCGGCCGGCGCCCCTGGCCACTGCCCGCTGTTCGAGAGTGGGGCCGCATCAGCGGCCCCGGTCGACAGTTACTTGATGCGCTGGCCTGGCTTGGCGCCGCTGTCGGGGCTCAGCAGGTAGATCTCTTCACCGCCAGGGCCGGCAGCCATGACCATGCCTTCAGACACCCCAAAGCGCATTTTGCGGGGTTTGAGGTTGGCCACCATCATGGTCAGGCGGCCTTCAAGCTTGGACGGGTCTGGGTAGGCCGACTTGATACCCGAGAACACGTTGCGGCGCTCGTCGCCGATATCCAGGGTCAGTTGCAGCAGCTTGTCAGCGCCGGCAACCGCCTCGGCTTTGACGATCAGCGCCACGCGCAGGTCGACGGCGGCAAAGGTATCGAATTCGATCTCGTCGGCCAACGGGTCCTTGGCCAGCTCGCCATTACCGACCGTCACCTTGGCCTCGGCGGCCAGCAGGTCTTCCTTGCTGGCTGCAACCATGGCTTCGACCTTGGCAGGTTCGATGCGGCTCATCAGCGCCTTGAACGGGTTCAGCGTGTGGTTCTCCAGGCGCGTGGCATGGTCGCCCCAGGCCAGAGGTGGCACGTTGAGGAAGGCCTCGGCGTCTGCCGCCAGCACCGGCAGTACCGGTTTCAGGAAAATCACCAGCTGGCGGAACAGGTTCACGCCCTGGGCGCAAATGGCCTGCACTTCGTCCTGCTTGCCTTCCTGCTTGGCCAGCGACCAGGGGGCCTTGTCGGCGATCCAGGCGTTGGCACGGTCGGCCAGGGCCATGATTTCGCGCATGGCACGGCCGAAGTCGCGGCCCTCGTAGGCTTCGGCGATGGAAGGGGCTGCCGCCAGGAAAGCCTGCGTGAGCTCGGGCGCCGCATCACCGGCCACCATCACACCGCCGTTGCCTTTGTGAATGAACCCGGCGCAGCGGCTGGCGATGTTGACCACCTTGCCCACCAGGTCGGAGTTCACCTTCTGCACGAAGTCTTCGAGGTTGAGGTCCAGGTCGTCGACGCCACGGCCCAGCTTGGCTGCGTAGTAGTAGCGCAGGTACTCGGGCTGCAGGTGATCGAGGTAGGTACGGGCCTTGATGAAGGTACCGCGCGACTTGGACATCTTGGCGCCGTTGACGGTGAGGTAGCCGTGCACGTTCACTGCCGTGGGCTTGCGCAGGCCCGCACCCTCAAGCATGGCGGGCCAGAACAGGGCATGGAAGTTGACGATGTCCTTGCCGATGAAGTGGTACAGCTCGGCCTTGGAGCCTTGGCTCCAGAACGCGTCGAAATCCAGCTCCGGGCGGCGCGCGCACAGGTTCTTGAAGCTGGCCATGTAACCGATCGGTGCGTCCAGCCATACGTAGAAATACTTGCCTGGCTCCCCTGGGATCTCGAAGCCGAAATACGGCGCGTCACGGGAGATATCCCACTCCTGCAAGCCTGCATCCAGCCACTCGGCCAGTTTGTTGGCGACGGCGTCCTGCAGTGTGCCGCTGCGGGTCCACTGCTGCAGCATGGCCTGGAAATCAGGCAGCTTGAAGAAGAAATGCTGGGAATCGCGCAGCACCGGGGTGGCCCCGGAAATAGCAGATTTCGGGTCTTTCAGTTCGGTAGGCGCATAGGTAGCGCCGCACTTTTCACAGTTGTCGCCGTACTGGTCCTCGGCCGCACATTTGGGGCAGGTGCCCTTGATGAAGCGGTCGGCCAGGAACATGCCTTTTTCTGGGTCGAAGTACTGGGTCACCGAACGGGTGGCAATGTGACCGGCTTCGCGCAGGCGGGTGTAGATCATGCTCGACAGCTCGCGATTCTCTTCGCTGTGGGTCGAGTGGAAGTTGTCGAAATCCACCAGGAAGTCGGCAAAATCGGCGCTGTGCTCGGCCTGCACATTGGCGATCAACTGCTCCGGGGTGATGCCTTCCTTTTCGGCACGCAGCATGATTGCCGAGCCGTGGGCATCGTCAGCGCAGACGTAGATGCACTGGTTGCCGCGCATTTTCTGGAAGCGAACCCACATGTCTGTCTGGATGTACTCGAGCATATGGCCAAGGTGGATCGATCCATTGGCATAGGGCAAGGCGCTGGTGACGAGAATCTGACGTGGCTCGGACATGGTGGCTCGGCTACTTTCCTGGCGACGGGGTGAAAATGAGGATGATCGGCCACTATAAAGGGCTGGCGAAGATATTTCACCCCGCGCACGCATCTGTTGACGATTGACGGGTTAGGATAGGCGCCTGTTTTACATTCAGTTTGCCAATGGGAGTGTCCATGAGTGCCGTCACCCGCGCCGCCGTCGAAGGCGTGCTTCGCCAGTACACCGACCCCTACCTCAACCAGGACCCGGTCAGCGCCGGCTGTGTGCGTGCCATCGAGATCGACGGCGGGCAGGTCAACGTGCAGTTGCAACTGGGCTACGCCGCCGGGCTGTTCAAGCAGGGCTGGGCTCAGGTGCTGCAGACCGCCATCGGCAACCTTGAGGGGGTTGCCGGCGCCCAGGTTGCCATCGATTGCGTGATCGCCCCGCACAAGGGCCAGGCCCAGGTGCCAGCGATGGCCAACGTCAAGAACATCATTGCCGTTGCGTCGGGCAAGGGGGGGGTTGGCAAGTCCACCACAGCGGCCAACCTTGCCTTGGCGCTGGCCCGGGAAGGCGCGCGCGTGGGTATTCTGGATGCCGATATCTACGGCCCCAGCCAGGGTGTGATGTTCGGCATCGCCGAAGGTACCCGCCCTCAGATCCGCGAGCAGAAGTGGTTCGTGCCGATCAAGGCCCATGGCGTCGAAGTGATGTCCATGGCCTTCCTGACCGATGACAACACGCCCATGGTGTGGCGTGGCCCGATGGTGTCGGGCGCGCTGTTGCAACTGGTCACGCAGACTGCCTGGGACGACCTGGACTACCTGGTCATCGACATGCCACCGGGCACGGGCGACATTCAGTTGACGCTGGCGCAGAAGGTGCCGGTGGCAGGTTCGGTGATCGTCACTACCCCGCAGGACCTGGCACTGCTGGATGCGCGTAAAGGTGTGGAGATGTTCCGCAAGGTCAACATCCCGGTGTTGGGTGTAGTCGAGAACATGGCTGTGCACATCTGCTCGAACTGTGGCCATGCCGAGCACCTGTTTGGTGAGGGCGGCGGTGAAAAACTGGCAGCCCAGTACGGCGTCGACCTGCTGGCTTCGTTGCCCTTGTCGATGCTGATTCGCGAGCAGGCTGACAACGGCAAGCCGACGGCGATTGCAGAGCCGGACAGCCAGATCGCCATGATCTACCAGGAACTGGCCAGGCAGGTGGGTGCGCGCATCGTGCTGCGTGAAGCCAAAGCCCCTGCCATGCCGAGCATCACCGTTAGCGACGACTGAGCTACCTGCGCCGCGCCAGCGGCGCCATACCCTCAAATGCCAGGCATGAAAAAACCCGCCATGAGGCGGGTTTTTTTGAAAGCTGGAAAGCTAGATCGACTTAGGCGATCTGAACTTCTTCAGCCTGCATGCCTTTCTGGCCGCGGGTAGCGACGAAAGTAACAGCCTGGCCTTCTTTCAGGGTTTTGAAGCCGTCAGCTTGGATGGCTTTGAAGTGCACGAACAGGTCGTCGCCCGACTGAGGGGTGATGAAGCCGTAGCCTTTCTCATCGTTGAACCACTTGACAACACCGGATTGACGGTTGGACATTTTTCTGTCTCCTTGGACAATTTAATTACGGTCAGGAAAAACCCTGCCCGGGACTGAGCGCAAAGAGAGCAGAAAATTCAGCGATGGGCCGATCAGGATCGTGCATCAAACTAGAGATTCTCGGTGTCACGTGCAGCACAGTGGCGCCACCTTACCCCACTTTCTGCAACCTGCCAATGGTCAGAAGCGGCTTTACCCAAATTCAGATCGGTGGCAGCTGCAAGCCCCGGCCTGCGTGGATTGCAGCCCTGATACGGATGAAACTTTGAAGACCGGGCCAGGACCGGTAAGATGCGCGTCTGTATTTTTACCTTGCACCTTCTTTCAGGACAGCCCGCCATGAGCATCAAATCGGACAAGTGGATTCGCCGCATGGCGCAGGAACACGGCATGATCGAGCCGTTCGTCGAACGCCAGGTCCGCGGCGAGCAAGACAGCCGGGTCATCTCGTTCGGCGTGTCCAGCTACGGCTACGACGTTCGCTGCGCCGACGAATTCAAGGTGTTCACCAACATCAACTCGGCCACCGTCGACCCGAAGAATTTCGATGAGGGCAGCTTCGTCGACATCAAGAGCGACGTGTGCATCATCCCGCCCAACTCGTTCGCCCTGGCCCGCACCGTGGAGTACTTCCGCATCCCCCGCGACGTGCTGACCATCTGCCTAGGCAAGAGCACCTATGCCCGGTGCGGCATCATCGTCAACGTGACGCCGCTCGAACCCGAGTGGGAAGGCCACGTGACCCTGGAGTTCTCCAACACCACCACGCTGCCGGCGAAGATCTACGCCAACGAAGGCGTGGCCCAGATGCTGTTCCTGCAGTCGGACGAAGAGTGCGAAGTGTCCTACAAAGACCGCGGCGGCAAGTACCAGGGCCAGCGCGGTGTGACCCTGCCGCGCACCTGACCTGACCGGCGCGGGGAATTTCACGCGCCTTTGGCACTCCAACCTGTAACCGTGCCGGTATGCATGACGCTTATCGGCTGATGTCAGGAGGTGCCAATGAAACTCCATCCCACCATCAGTGCAAAGCTGGCAGGCCTGCAGCCCAATCACATCGGATTGCTGTCGTGGTCGCTGCTGGCTCAGCCCTTGCCCATGCATGCGGGGGGCGTGCCGGGTCAGCCCGACCCGGATACACCACAGCCGGGGCAGCCTGGCGATACGCCGCCCATGGAACCCGGCGAGCCAACCTTGCCGGATGAGGCGCCACCCGCCCCCGTAGCCTGACGGCTGCTACAGCGGCCACACGCGCCCTGCGCCAGCCAGGTAAATGCGGCTGGCCTGGGTAGGCTCTATTTCCCAGCCCCCGGTGAACTCGCCGAAGGCCGGCAGCAGGCAAACCTTGTTGTCGATCACGAAACAGGGCAGGCGCAGGCGCTGGCGGGCTTTGCCACGCAGTACGAATGCGGGGTGCACGTGCCCTGCCAGCACGGTATGTGTGGGGTGCGCCTCGGGCTCATGTTGCAGGGCAAAAGGCGCCATTATCCAAGGCTCATCAACCACATCGATCCCCAGGGAAGCGGGCGGGTCCCCTGCATGCCGGTCGTGGTTGCCGCGGATCAGCACGATGCCTAGCTGAGGATGGCGTTCTCGCCACGCCTGCACCAGCGCCAGCGTGGCAGGCGCGCGCGCCGTGCGCGCGTGCAGAAAGTCCCCTAACACGATCAGCAACTCGCATTCATGCTCAGCCAGCAAGGCATCGAGCCTGGCCAGGGTGGCCTGGGTGGTGCCCCGTGGCACGGGTTGGTGCAGTGCGCGATAACTGGCGGCCTTGCCGATATGCACGTCGGCTACCAACAGCGCCCGGCGGGCGGGCCAGTAAATTGCCTTGTCCGGCAGCAACCAGAGCTTCTGGCCGCACAGCTCGATTGCGCAATGGGTGGTCATGGCCGCCCCCTTGGCCGCTGGCCCGTGCACGTCACAGACCGTAGAACCTGACACCGCGTGGTATTCGTCAATTGCCTCAACCTGCTGCACTCTCCAGTTCGGCGACCATCCGCGCGATGCGGTCCGCCAGCTTTTCGGTAGAAAGGGTTTCGCGCATGCCTTCCACCAGCAACGCGAAGGCGAGCGGCCCGGTGCGTTCCAGTACCTGCAGGTCCAGCTTCAGGCCTGCCATCTTCAACAACTGCCGGTGCAGCCGCTCGATTTCCAGTTCCTCATTGAGCACCTCGTCACGCGCTTGCCCCAGCAGCAGGTTGCCCGCGTCATGCTTGCGAAATACTTCGTAAAACAACCCACTGGAGGCCTGTATCTGGCGCATGCTCTTCTGCGCTGCTGGGTACCCGCCGAAGACCAGCCCAGAGATCTGGGCAATTTCGCGGAAGCGGCGCAGCGCCATTTCGCCGGCATTGAGGCTGGCCAGTACGTCATCCAGCAGATGCTCCGGGCTGAGCGCGCGGGGCAGGTAGGTTGCCCAGTCCACTTGGCCGGGGCTGAGCAGCTCGAAGCCATAGTCATTGACGGCGATGGACACCGACAAGGGCTGCTCACGGCTCACGCGCCAGGCGATCAGGTTGGCCAGCCCCATGTTGGCCATGCGACCGGCGAACGGGTACATGAACAGGTGCCAGCCCTGGCGGGATTTGAACGTCTCAGCCAGCAGCGTTGTGCACGTGGGCAATGACGACCAATGGGCTTGCAGCGCCAACAATGGCCGTACTGCGCGCATCTCTGGGCCGTCGTAGCGGCCATGGGCGGCGGCATCCAGCTGTTGTACCAGTGCGTCGGCCAGCTCGCTGGAAAGCGGCATGCGCCCGCCATTCCAGCGTGCCACTGCCGCCTTGCGCGCCGTGCTGCGCCTTACATACGCTGTCATGTTCTCGACGCGCACCAGTTCCAGCACGCGCCCGGCGAACACGAAGGTGTCACCTGGCCGCAAGCGTGCGATGAAGGCTTCCTCGACGCTGCCCAGCCCCTTGCCACCGCCGCCTTTGCTCCAGTATTTGAGGTGCAGGCTGGCATCGCTGACGATGGTGCCGATACTCATGCGGTGGCGACGCGCCAGCCGTTCGCTGGCAACCTTGTACACACCGTCTGGCTGTGCTTCGACCCGCTGATAGTCGGGGTAGGCCGTGAGCGAGCTGCCGCCATGGCAGACGAAGTCCAGTGCCCACTGCCACTGGCTGTCCCGCAGCTCGGCAAACGCCCAGGTACTGCGTACTTCCGCCAACAGTACCTGGGCATTGAAGCCACTGCCCAGGGCCATGCTGACCAAATGCTGCACCAGCACGTCCATGCACAACCGCGGCGAACGGCGGGCTTCGATATGGCCTTCGGCCAATGCCTGGCGAGCGGCGGCAGCTTCGACCAGCTCCAGGCTATGGGTGGGCACCAGGGTAATCCGTGAACGGCGCCCTGGCGCATGCCCCGAGCGCCCGGCCCGTTGCATGAGGCGGGCAATGCCTTTGGCCGAGCCGATTTGCAGCACCCGCTCGACCGGCAGAAAATCAACCCCTAGGTCCAGGCTGGACGTGCAGATCACCGCTTTCAGGCCACCCTGCTTGAGGCTGCGTTCTACCCAGTCGCGGGTTTCACGGGCCATGCTGGCGTGGTGCAGGGCGATCAAGCCAGCCCAGTCGGGGCGCAATTCGAGCAGGGCCTGGTACCAGATTTCGGCCTGTGCACGGGTATTGGTGAACACCAGGCAACTGCTGCTGGTGTCGATCTCCTCGGCCACTTGGCCGAGCATCTTCAGGCCCATGTGCCCGGCCCACGGAAAGCGCTCGATCGAGGCGGGCAGCAGGGTATCGACCAGCAAGGCCTTGTCCTGGCGCCCGCGTACCAGCTGGCCGCCCTGGGGCAGTAGCACATCCAGCGCGTGCTGCAGGTTGCCCAGGGTGGCCGACAGCCCCCAGGTGGGCAGCCCAGGGTGCCAGTGACGCAGGCGCGCCAAGGCCAGTTGCAACTGCACACCGCGCTTGTTGCCCAGCAGCTCATGCCATTCGTCCACCACCACCATGCGCAGGGTGGCGAAGTCTGCACTGGCCTGCGCGCGGGTCAGCAGCAATGTCAGGCTCTCGGGTGTGGTCACCAGCACACTGGGCATCCGCCGGGCTTGTCGGGCGCGCTCGGCACTGCCGGTGTCGCCGCTGCGCACGCCTACGCTCCAAGGCAGGCCCATTTCATCCAGGGGCGCCTGCAGGGCGCGGGCGGTGTCTGCCGCCAGGGCCCGCATGGGGGTGACCCAGATCACCTGCAGCGGTGCAGCATGGCGCCCCTGGCCCTGGGCTTTGAACGCCCGCAGTGCGGCCAGCCACACGGCGTACGTCTTGCCCGCGCCCGTGTTGGCATGGAGCAGCCCCGATTCGCCCCGCTCGACGGCGGCCCAGACCCGCCGCTGGAATGCGAACGGCTTCCAGCCGCGTTGGGCAAACCAGGCGTTGGCAAGATCGGTAGTGGCGGGCATCGTACAGGTGGCCCCTCGAAGGCTGTGCTTCTACAGACCACCCGCAAGGTGCATTGGTTTTACCCGGTCAGTTGCCCAGCAGGTAACCGCTGCGGCACACCTGCTCACCGGCCACATGGGCGATGACCATACCGGCGGTAGCCATGCGCCGAGTGCTGCGCGCATACATCAGCCCCGGCTGGGTGTTATGCAGCGCGGTTACCCGGTCGCTGAGCGGGTCTATCACCTCGGCAATCAACTGGCCAGCTGCCAGGTAATCGCCAGGTTTGGCGTGGTACACCAGCAACCCGCCCAGTGCAGCGGTAACCGGCTCTACCGCTGCCAGCGGCGTGGCAGGCCTGGGCAAGGCAGGCAGGGCGGGGGCGGTTCCTTCGATCACGGCTGCATGGGTGAGGTAGTCGAGGATCGCCTGGGCGTCCTGACGCGCCAGGTCGTGGCTGACGTCGGCCTGGCCGCGCAGCTCTACGGTCACTGCGCAACACCCCAGCGCGATTGGGAAGCGCTTGCCGAAGCGTTGCTGCAGTTGCCACCACACCAGGCTGAAGCACTCGTCGAACGACTGCCCGCCCGAGTCGGTGGCCAGCAAGCTGGCCTGGGTGCCCAGGTAGCGGGCAAGCGGCTCAATCTGCGGCCAGGCATCCGGCGTGGTGTACAGGTGTTCGACGGCTTCAAAATCGCAGTGCAGGTCTATGACCAGCTCGGCATCGCAGGCCAGGCGCTGCAGGATAAGCCGCTGGGCCTGCAGAGGCGTACGCGCGGGGTGAGCGTCCAGGCCACGGCGCAGGTACTCGCGTATCAGTGCAGTGTTGTGCGCCGGGTCCTGGTTCAGGTGCGCTTCGATCTGGTCACCGATGCTGTCGGACAGGTCGACGAAATTGCGGTTGAAGTTCTGCCCGCTCTGCAGCTCGAAGCGCCCCAAGGGTGCGTCCAGCAGCACCTGTTCGAGGCCTACCGGGTTGGCCACCGGAACAAGGATGATTTCGCACTGCAGGCGGCCTTGCTGTTCCAGTTCCACCAGGCGCTGCTTGAGGTGCCACGCTACCAGCATGCCGGGTAATTCATCGGCGTGCAGCGAGGCCTGGATATACACTTTGCGGCCACCGCGGGGGCCGAAATGGAAGCTGTGGATTTGGCGAGTGATACCCGGAACGGGCGAAAGCAAGTCGTGGGTAGAGTGGTGCATGTTGGTCCTGAGTGCATGGCGAGAACGTGCTGCGACACGGGTCGGCTTACAGATAGAAGCACAGTTTCAAGGCATGTGCTTATCGGTTTTACGCGACGCTTAGCGCAGATGCGGCGGTTCAGACCAGCAAGGCCTGCAGGGTGGCCAGGTCATCCGCTTCGTCCACGGGCTTGTCCTGGCGCCAGCGCAGCATGCGCGGGAAGCGCACGGCAATACCGCTTTTATGGCGCTTGGACAAGGCGATACCCTCAAAACCCAGCTCGAATACCAGGGTTGGGGTGACGCTGCGCACCGGGCCGAAGGTTTCCTGGGTAGTCTTGCGCACGATCGCGTCGACCTTGCGCATTTCTTCGTCGGTAAGGCCCGAGTAGGCCTTGGCGAAGGGGATCAGGCTGCGGCCGGGTGTGCCGGCCGGGGCATCCCAGACGGCGAAGGTGTAGTCGCTGTAAAGGCTCGCCCGGCGGCCATGGCCGCGCTGGGCATAGATCAGCACGGCATCCACGCTGAAAGGGTCGATCTTCCATTTCCACCAGGTGCCCATGTCCTTGGTGCGGCCCACGCCATACAGGGCTTCACGCTGCTTGAGCATCAGCCCCTCGACCCCCAGGCTGCGCGACTGCTCGCGTTGGCGGGCGAGGTCGGCCCAGTCAGGGCCCTCAAGCAGTGGCGAAAGCAGCACCGGGGCCAGTGGGCAGGCTTGCAGCACGTTTTCCAGCTGCTTGCGCCGTTCATGCTGAGGGCGGCTGCGCCAGTCTTCGCCTTGCCATTCCAGCAGGTCGTAGGCCTGTAGCACTATCGGGGCCTCGCTCAGCAGCTTCTTGCCCAGCGTCTTGCGGCCCAGGCGTTGTTGCAACAGGGCGAAAGGTTGCACCGCCAGGTCGGCGTCCGTTGTGCCGGGCTTCCACACCAGAATCTCGCCATCGAGCACCACACCGTCGGGCAGGGTCTGTGCCAGGCTTTGCAGTTCGGGGAAGCGCTCGGTAACCAGCTCCTCGCCCCGCGACCATACCCACAGCTGGCCGTCACGCTTGACCACCTGGGCGCGGATACCGTCCCACTTCCACTCGATCTGCCAGTCGCCTGGCGGCCCGAGCAGCGCCTCGAACTGCTCGGTAGGGGCTTGCAGCGGGTGGGCGAGGAAGAACGGATACGGCTGGCCACCGCGCTGGCTGTGCTCGTCGGCAGACTCGGGGGCAATCAACTGCTGGTAGCTGGCAGCGGTCGGGCGGTGGCTGATGTCGGTGTAACCTACCAGCCGCTGGGCCACCCGTTTGGCATCCAGCTCCGCCAGTTGCGCCAGGGCGCGGGTGACCAGCAGCTTCGAGACGCCTACACGAAAACTGCCCGTGATGAGTTTCAGGCACAGCATCAGGCTGGGGCGGTCCAGGCGTGCCCACAGCGGTGGCAGGCGCTGCTGGATGTCTTCAGGTGGCAGGCCGCGCAATGGCAGCAGGTGGTTTTCAACCCAGTGAGCCAGGCCTTCCTGGTCTTGCTGGTGGCTTTCTGGCAACAGCAGGGAGATGGTTTCGGCAAGGTCGCCCACTGCCTGGTAGCTTTCTTCGAACAGCCAGTCAGGCAACCCGGCCAAGGCCCCGGCCAGCTCGCGCAGCACCCGGGTGGGCACCAGCTGGCGCGGGCGGCCGCCTGCCAGAAAGTACACAGCCCAGGCGGCATCCTCGGCGGGTGCGCTGGCGAAATAACCCCGCAAGGCCTCGAGCTTGGCATTGCTGGAGGTGGTGCTGTCCAGGCGCAGATACAGTTCGGCGAAGGCTTTCATGTGCCGGTCTCCGTGGTGGCTGCATCGTCTTCTTCACCGTACTCGGTGACGAAGGCGCGGGCGTCCAGGCCCTGTTCCATCAGGTAGCGCACCAGCACGCTGACCGAGCCGTGGGTCACCATCACCCGCTCGGCCCCTGTCTGCCCGATGGCCCACAGCAGCCCCGGCCAGTCGGCGTGGTCAGACAACACGAAGCCGCGGTCGACGCCGCGCCGGCGCCGTGTGCCCCGCAGCAGCATCCAGCCACTGGCAAAGGCATCGCTGTAGTCGCCGAAACGGCGCATCCAGCTGCTACCCCCGGCTGAAGGGGGGGCCAGCACCAGCGCCTTGCGCAGCAGCGGGTCGTTGCGCGCAATGTCACCGGCGTAGCGGGTTTCGGGCAGGTACACGCCTGCTTCCCGGTACACGCGGTTGAGCGGCTCGACGGCGCCGTGCACCAGGATAGGGCCGATGCTGGGGTCTAGCCCATGGAGAATCCGTTGGGCTTTGCCGAAGGCATAGCAGAACAACACACTCGCCTTGCCCTGTTCGCTGTTGGCCCGCCACCAGGTATTGATGCCGGCAAAGATATCGGCCTGGGTGGGCCAGCGGTAGATAGGCAGGCCAAAGGTGGACTCGGTGATGAAGGTATGGCAACGCACTGGCTCGAACGGGGTACAGGTGCCGTCGGGCTCGACCTTGTAGTCCCCGGACGCTACCCACACCTCGCCTTGGTACTCCAGGCGTACCTGCGCCGACCCCAGCACATGCCCTGCCGGGTGCAGGCTCAGGGTTACGCCGTGGTGTTGCAGGCGTTCGCCGTAGGGCAGGGTCTGCAGGTTGATGTCCTTGCCCAGGCGGCTTCGCAGAATGCCGGCGCCAGGTTCGGCGGTAAGGTAGTGGAGGTTGCCGGAGCGGGAATGGTCGCCATGGCCATGGGTAATGACGGCCCTGTCCACCGGCCGCCACGGGTCGATATAGAAATCACCGGGCGGGCAATACAGGCCTTCTGGGCGGGCAATGACAAGGTCCATGGCACGTACGCTGGTTGGGAGTTACCAGTTAGGAGCCATGGCAGCGAAGGGAAGTTCGACCGGTGGTATCACCGCCCCCGCTGCACAGCCCGCACGCGCGCAGTACCGCTTATTTGCCCGGCACCAGGGTGAGGCGCTGGTTGCCGTAGGCCCGGGCGAAGTTCTGCGGCTGCAGCGGCAACACCATGAAGCGCCCCTTGAACCAGGCGTCCAGGCCGTCACTGTAATGAGCGCTGGCCGGGTTGCCCGACTGCCCGCTGCTGGTCAGTACCTGGAGGGGTTCGGCCTGGCCGAAGTCGACCACCATGCGCGCTGAAGCGGGCAGGTGGGTGTCGAAACCGCTGCCCCAGGCGTACGGGGTCAGCGCCAGGGTGCTGAAGTCGCCACCGGCGGCTTGTGGTGGGCGGCTGATGGCATCCCCCAGGCCATGGTAGGCAGGCGCAGGCCAGCGGTACTGGTGCAGCTTGCCCCACTGCCAGGCGCGGCGGTCTGCGCCCAGTTGCGCGGTGCCTGCATCCACCGCCGCTGCGAGGCTGCGGGCAAGGATGGCGGGCTTGTCTTCTTTCTGAGGCGTGGTGCGGTCGTCCCAGAATGGGCTGTCATCGCGGCCAAGCAAGTGGTCGGCCTGGGCCGAGTACGACAGGCGGGCATTGCTGACAAAGGCTTGCCAGGCAGCGCCGGACTCTGGCCCCAGTTCGTCCAGGAAGGTTTCCCGGGCAAATGCCTGCAGGAACAGTGCATACAGCGCCGCATCGGCGGACACCGGGCTCATGCGCCCATCGAAGGCCTTGAGCCGGGCCAGCGCATCGCGTGCCTTGTCACGCTGCGCGGCGGGCAGGGCGTCGATGGCCTGTTTCAGGGGCTGGGCCATGCCGGGGGCTTCGAACATCTGCTTGAGTTTGCCGGCCAACAAGGTCACCTGATCGTTCTGCAGGGCCATCAGGCTGCGGCTGTCGTGGCGGCCGTTGCCCGCCAGTTGGCCCAGGCGCTCGGCCCGTTCCGGGTAGTACCAGGTGCTGGACAGCTGCATGCCGTAGCCTTTGGGCAGGCTGCGCTGGTTGGCATGGCCGATCCAGCCGGCGGGCGGGTCCTGGTCGTAGGGGTGTAGCATGGTATCGGCGTAGCCGTCCCAGTCGTAGCGCCCGTCCCAGCCCGGCGAGGGCAGCAGGCCCTGGCCTTCGCGGCGGTTGGGGTAACGCCCGCTGACTTGCCAGGCGATATGGCCGGGCTCGGCGAACACGAAGTTCAGCGCAGCCGCCGTGACCTCGCGTGTACTGTCGAAGGCACGCTCCACATTCTTGGCACGGGTCAGGTCGAACAGCGCATCCAGGCTGCGATCACCCTTGAATTGCGGCAGGTTCAGGGCAAGGCCAAGGCCGGCGCCGGGCGGTTGGGCCAGCAGGGTGCCGTGGCGGGTTTCGTACATCACTTCGCGTTGAGGGCGCTGGCCGCGCACCAGGAATGTTTCGGTGCGGGCGCGGGCGGGCAGCCACTTGCCATCGGCCAGGTAGCTGAGCTGGTTGCCCTGGCGGCGCACTTGCTCGAGGAACAGGTCCTGGTTGTCAGCCATCACCGCGCTGCTGCTCCAGGCCAGTTGGCCGTTGTAACCCGACAGCACAATGGGCAGGCCGGGCAGCGACAAGCCTGCCACCTGGTACTTGCCGGTGTGGATCTGCACTGGGCTCAGGGCCCAGATGGCACGGCTGTCACTGGCCAGCAGGCTCTTGCCGCTGCGGCTGTGTTGCGGGCCGATGGCCAGGTTGGCCGAACCTGGGCTGCCGAGCAGGTCCAGGTCCGCCAGTTTCTGGCTGGCCGCCGCCAGGGCTTGCAGGCCGGGCAACTGGCTGGCCAGGTTGAGGCCCTTGAGCTTGTCGGCTTCCCCGGTGGCCAGGGGCTCGTCGGGTGCGCCGGGCAGCAGCCAGGCCACGTTGTCGCTGCCCACTTTTTGCGCCAACGTCAGGGCGCTGAGCTCTTCTTGCAGGTTCACCGACTGGCTGAATGCGTACAGGCTGAAAATCAGCGCCGAATCCTCAGGCTTCCAGTACTCCGGGCGGTAGCCACTGTCGGCCAGGCCAGCGGGCAGCTTGTCGCGATAGCGGAACAGGTAAGCGTTTACCCCCCGCGCATACACCTCGAAAAACCGCTTCAGGCGCGGCGAAGCGTCGGCGTATTGCTGGGCCGCGCTCTGCTTGAGGTTGGCCGCCCGCATCAGGCGGTCGATGTCCAGCGCATCGGCACCGGCAAGTTCAGCCAGCCGCCCCTGGGCCAACAGGCGCATGGCAACCATCTGCTCGATCCGGTCACCGGCATGCACGTAACCCAGGCTGAACAAGGCGTCGTGGAAGCTGCTGCTTTCAATCAGCGCCGCGCCCATGGGGTTGCGTCGTACCGAGACGTTCTGCGCCAGGCCCTTGAGCGGTTGCACGCCCGTGGCCGATGGCACGCTGCCTTGCTGGGCGCCGGTCTGGCAACCGGCCAGGCCCAGGGTGCCGAGCAGCGTCAAAGCCGTTGCGAAGCGCAGGCGGAAAAGGGGGAAGGCGGGGGCGGCCATGGCAAGGGCTCCTGCAAGGCATTGCGGGTTTGGAAAGGCGCTAAAGGTAGTGAGCGCGCAGGCGTCGTGCAAGGTCAGCGGGCGGTTTATTTGCCGGCGTCCACTTACACCCTGAAAAGCTCGGCAACGCCGTCTGAAAAGTGCGTGCAGTTGATGCGCGTATAACGCTGGTAGTCACGTGTCACCGCAAATGCTGTGCCTGGCATCAGCAGTACCCGTTGCTGTTCCAGCCGGCGCATGAAGGGTTGCAGGTCGGCAAGGTCAGGGTGCGATACCCAGAGGAACATGCCACCTTGGGCGCTTATGTCGAAATGCCAGCCGTGTTTGAGCAGCACGCGTTGGGTGTGCGCCTGCTGGTGGATCAGGCGCTGTTGCACATCATTCATGTGTCGGGCGTAGGTGCCGTCGCTGAGAATGGTGTTGACGAAGCGTTCGCAAAACGCCGGCACTGCGACGCACGTCAACAGCTTCAGGCGCATCAGCGGCGCTACCAGGGGCGGCGGGCAGGCGATGTACCCCACCCGCAGCGAAGCCGAAAGGCATTTGGAAAAACTGCCGATGTAGATGACCCGCTGCAGGTTGTCCAGCTCGGCGAAGGTTTGGCGCACCCCCGGGCTGAAATCGCCGTACACATCGTCTTCGACCACGAAGAAATCGTGTTCCACGGCCAGGCGCAGCACGCCGAACGCATTGTGGGGGCTGATGGTGCCGCCGGTCGGGTTGTGGAAGGTGCTGTTGCAGAAGAATGCCTTCACCTCGTGCCTGGCCAGGTGCTGTTTCATGTCTTCCAGGTCTGGCCCGTCGGCTGTGCGGCGGATGCCTACCACGTGGCCGCCGGCCAGCTGGATCAGCTTGATCAGGTTGCCATTGCCCGGCTCGTCCACGAACACGTGGTCCCCGGGGCTGATCAGCAGGCGTGCCACCAGGTCCAGCGCCTGGGTGGCACCCAGGGTGGTCAGCAGCTGGTGAGGGTGTGCCTCGATGCGGGTCAGCCGACCGAGGTGCATGCACAGCTGCTTGCGCATCGGCAGGTAACCCTGGATATCCCCGTATTCAGCCAGCGAGCTTTGTTCCAGACGGGCGGTACGGCGGATGGCCTTGGCCAGCAGTTCGGTATCACGCCAGGCAGGGGGCAGCCAGCCGCTGCCCAGCTTGGTGAAGTGCTGCCCACCTTGCAACAGCTTGAAGAGCGGATCTTGCGCCATGTCGCCAGTGGGCTCGCCCGTTTCGGCGGGTCGGGTGCCAGTGGCCACAAAGTAGCCACGCCCGGGTACCGCCGTGAGCAGCCCTTCGCTGACCAGGCGGGCATAGCTGGAAACCACCTCGTGATAGGTGCCACCCGTTGCCACGGTGAGTTTGCGAATGGACGGCATGCGTTGCCCGGGTAGCCATTCACCGGCTGTCAGGCGCTGCTTCAACTGCTCGAATAGGTCGTGTTGCGGCACGGGGCTTTCCTGCGGGCGTTAGAAAAAACACCCTAACAGTTAGCCGTAAAGCACGTCGACTGTTTGCCGAAAACGTCGTCAACGGTGCGACGCTGTTGCTGTCACCCCTTTTACCCTCGGCGAGCCACCATGAGCACAACCCTTCCCGCACGCACGTACCTGTATTTTCTGGCCCAGTCGGTCAACCTCACCACTGCCGTGATGTCGGTGACCATGGCTGCCATTGTGGGGGCTGCGCTGGCCCCGGCAGCGGCATGGTCCACGGTGCCGTACGGGTTCCAGTTTATGTTCGTGATGCTGGCGACCTACCCGGTGTCCCGGCTCATGGCGCGTATTGGCCGCAAACGCGCGTTCATGCTGGGGGCATTGCCGCTGGCCGTGTCGGGCGTCTGCGGCTTCCTGGCGGTGGAGCATCAGCAGTTTGGCGCGTTGGTGGCCAGCCACTCGGCGTTGGGCGTGTACATCGCCTTTGCCAACTTCAACCGCTTTGCTGCCACTGACAACCTTGCGCAGCACCTCAAGCCCAAGGCGCTTTCACTGGTGGTGGCGGGTGGGGTGATTGCCGCCGTTGTCGGGCCTGCCCTTACCGAATGGCTGCGCGATGCCGGTGGGTTCCCGCTGTTTTCATTGTGCTACGCCGCCTTCACCGCCCTGGCCTTGGTGTCGCTGGTGATCGCCATTTGCTTGCCAGGTGATGGCCAGGTTGCGCCCGCTACCGCGCCCCGGTCACCGCTGAGCCCTTCCGGGCATGGCATCACGCCGGGCATTGCAGTGGCGATGGGGGTTGCGGCCTTGGGGTACGGCATCATGAACCTGCTGATGATCCAGGCATCCCTGCACATGAAGCATATGCACGAGGACTTTTCCGACGTTCGCCTGGCCATCCAGTGGCATGTGGTCGCCATGTTCGCGCCGTCGTTTTTCACCGGGGCGATCATCCAGCGGCTGGGTATCAGGGCCACGATCTGTGGGGGGTTGATGCTGCTGATCGCGTGCACTGCTCTGAACATGGGTTCAAGCAGCTATGCGGTGATGACGGTTTCACTGATTGCCCTGGGCCTTGGCTGGAACCTGACCTATGTGGGGGGCGGGGCGCTGCTGGCGCAGACGCTGCAGAACAGCCCGGGTGCCATGCAGATGCAGGGCAAGAACGATTTGGCGATAGCGGTGTGCGCGACCGTAGGTGCCTTCAGCCCATCGTTGCTGCTGGACTTGGTGGGTTGGGGGGGCACGAACGTGCTGTGCATGGCACTGTGCCTGGGGTTGCTGCTGGCAACTGCACTGCTGTTGCCGCGCAAGGTGGCCGGGCTTCACTACCGCTAGCGAAGCCCTGCGCGGCGCCTTGTATCAGGCGCCGTGGCACTTCTTGAATTTCTTCTCGCTGCCGCAGGGGCATGGGTCGTTGCGGCCGACGTCCTTCAGCGCGTTGCGCACCGGCTCCTGGTGGCCGTGGTTGCAGTGCGGGCCGTGCACATGGCCGTGATCGTGATGGTGGTCATGATCGTGGTTGCAGTCGGGGCCATGAACGTGGGGTTGTTGGGACATTGCTGGGTTACTCCGGGTAATGATCGCCGGGCATTATCTCACCACTGCGCGACAAGTGCAGGTCCCGATGGATGAGCAGGCCGGTGGCCAGCTCTGCCTGCAGGCTGTAGTGCAGGGGGCGCCCGCTTTTCAGCATTTTCGCCAGGGGCTTGAGGTGCTGCCACAGGTTGGTCCGGGCAGTGATCTTGAACGTACGCCGTTCATGCGGGCCCACGCTACGCCATAGGCTGGCTTCATCCTGGGCGAGCACAACATCGTTCAGGCGCAGCGCGTATTCGACGGAGCGAATGAACAGGCGGCTGTCGTTGGGGTTTTCCACCCGCACATGCAACACGAATTCCTGTTGCAGCAGGCGGGCTTTCACCGTTTCCACCCTGACCAAGTGCACCTGTGGTTCGCGCCAGTCAGCCCCGCCCCAGCTGGCGCAGCCCCCCACTAGCAAGAGCAGGCCGCAGAGCAGCATGAAGCGGATGCGCGTCATCATGCTCAGCTACCCACGTAACTGGCGCAGCACTTCTTGAACTTCTGCCCGCTGGCGCAGGGGCAGGGGTCGTTGCGCCCGGCCTTCAGGCCCACCGTGGGGTCGATGAAGTACCAGCGGCCGTCGTGCTGAACGAAGGCGGAGCATTCACGGTGCTGGTGGTCGCCGGCCTGGTCGTGCCAGCGCGCGGTGAAGGTGACGAACGCGTGTTCGGGTTGGCCACCCAGCACCTCGGCACTTTCCACTTCCAGCCCCAGCCAGGTGCTTTGTGCGCTCCAGGCTGCCATGGCCGCACGGTCCAGCCCGGCCTGCTGGGCGGGCAGGGTGGTGGCCACCAGGTACTCGACCAGGCCCAGCACATAAGCGCTGTAGCGCGAGCGCATCAGCGCCTGGGCATCCGGTGCCGGCGTGCCAGCATGGTAATGACCGCAGCAGGCATCAAGCAGGTTGCCACTGCCGCATGGGCAGACCGAAACACTCATCATCACCACCAGTACTTGCCGAAATTTTCAGGGTTGGCCCAGAACCGTGCATTGAGCCAGTCCGGTACCTGCTTGTAATCGTGTAGATCATAGGTGAACAGGCTCAGCACCTGTTGCTCGCGGCAGAATTTCTCGCTGGCCGACAGGGCCAAGGCGAAGAAGTCTGTATCTTGCCAACCGCAGGCGGCAAGGTCTGCCAGTACCGCCACACGGCTGGCGTTGAGATTGCGGATGCCGCCCAGCAGTTCCAGCCCGGTTCGCTTGGGCAGGTGCTCCAGGCAATCCACCAGCAGCGCCAGGTCGAAACGCTGGGCGGCCAGTGCGGCAGGCAGTTGGCCGGGCGTGGCCGCGGCCAGGGTGACCTGCGGGTGCGCCTGAAGGAAGGCGTCCAGGGCAGGGAACCGGGTGCCCACCAGCAGCAGGCGTTGCGGGGTAAAGCGCTCGAGCAGTGCGGCCAGGGCCTGTTGCGGCGTACGTTGCGAGAAACCGTCGGTCATTGCCAATCCTCTTTCATGTTGGCCAAGACTAGCGGGCCAGGGCGCGTCGGCAAAGGGCTGCATGCAAGCGCGATGGCGGATTGCTGGCAGGGTTGGCATGCACCGTCTTTACTCCCACAGGTCGGCGTTATGCCGGTTCCCACTAAGGAGAGGCGATGAGATGAGCATAGTACGCACAGCGGTACCCTTGATCCTGCTCACCAGCGTGCTGACGGGTTGCGCAGGGTTGCAGAAGACCGACTGGCCCAAGTGTGCGGCCGTCGGAGGCGTGGGCGGCGCAGCGCTGGGCGCCATCGAAAGCTCCAGCTGGGCCGGCTGGGGGGCACTGCTGGGCGGTGGCCTGGCAGCCGGCTATTGCTGGGCTCATGGTGACGGCGACGAAGACGGTGATGGTGTGCCTGACAGCCGCGACAAGTGCCCAGGCACACCGCGTGGCGTGCAGGTGGACGCCAACGGCTGCCCCCCACCGCCGCCGCAGCCTGAGGCGGTGGTGGTGGAAGAGGTGGTGGTGGCCAAGGAAGAGGTCATCGTCATCCGCGACGTGCACTTCGAATTTGATTCTGCGCGCCTGACGCCGGCCGACAAGCAACGCCTCAATACCATCGCCACCCGCCTGAAGCAGGAAGCGCCTTCCGCTCGCCTGAGCGTCAGCGGCCACACCGACAGCGTGGGCAGGGACAGCTACAACCAGAAACTGTCGGAGCGCCGGGCCCATTCGGTGACCGACTACCTAGTTGAAAGCGGCATACCGCGCAGCAGCTTTGTGTCGATCGTGGGGGCCGGTGAGTCGCAGCCGGTTGCGGACAACGCCACTGCCGAAGGGCGTGCCATGAACCGCCGTACCGAAATCAAGATCGAGCGCTAGCCCGTAGGCACCCGTGCCGCGTTCCGTGGCATGGGTGCCCGGTGTTGCGCCTGCTGGCGCGGCATTGGGGGTTGCAGTTAAGGTAGAGCCCTGGCGCGGTCGAGTCAGCCATCCGGGGCTGACGCTCATCGATGGGGGCAAGGCATGAAGTTCTTCCTGGGCCTGGGCAAGGTCCTCACAATCGCCTTCTGGGGTGTGGTGCTGTTCAATCAGATGGCACCGCAGCCCTTGCCGCTGAACCTCTTGATCAACGCGGCGGGCGGCCTGCTGCTGTGCCTGCACGTACTTGAGGTCCTCTTTTTCAACGGTAGCCTGCGCGGGCGCAGCCACCGCTGGTTCGACCGCCTGCAAATCCTGTTGACCGGTATATTCCATGTCATGTCCATCCCCCGTGCGCAGGAGACGCCACGAAATGCGTAATCTGATGTTGCTTGCCCTGCTGGCTACCCCCCTGGCGCAGGCCCAGAGCCTGGAGGTGGGCGCCAATTCCATGCTGCGCCTGCCGACCAAATCGGCCAGCGTTCACCTGGACCAGCTACGGGTGGGCGACGGCGCTACCCTGATGTTGCCCGCGACCCTGGCCGAGTTGAAAGTGGACAGGCTGGAGCTTGGGCGTGACGCACGCATCGCCATTGCGCCGTCAGACAGCCCGTTGCTGATCGAGGCTGCCAATGCAAGCCTTGAGGCCGGCAGCGAGTTCAGTGCGCCGGGGGCTGCGGGCAGCTACCAGCGTGCGGCACGTTCTGGCCGCGGCCTGGACCTGAAACTGGCGGAGGTGGAAGCGGAGCAGTTGGCCATCGACGCCCGCGGTGGCGCAGGTGCGCCTGGTTATGCGGGGCTCGATGGTGCCAATGGGCAAGCGGGTGGTTGCACGTGGGGGCAGGCCAGCCGCGGTTTCAACGGCGACGATGGCGGTAACGGGCATGACGGGGCGCCTGGCGGGCGTGTGCGCCTGAGCGTGCCGCAAAGCTTCCCCCAGGAGCGCATTGTGGTGCGGCTCGATGGCGGTGCACCGGGCAAGGCCGGCGACGCGGGCAAGGCGGGCAAAGGCGGTGCCAGCAAAGGTTGCCTGGTCTACCGCACCGCAGCGGGCGCCAGCGGGCGGGCTGGGCAAGCGGGCCAGCCGGGCCTGGCTGGCGCCGCCGGGGAGCTGATCCTGCAGCGGCTGTAACCGGCGCCGCGCTCAGGGCATCAGGCGGGCGCTGGCCACTGCCACAACGGCGAGGCCCAGCAACAGGTTCACGCCCACCATCCGCCTGATCCGCCCCAGCACCGCTGCACCGGTGGCCCAGTCCTGGGCTTGCACAGCGGTTTTGAGTTCCGGCAGCAGCAGGGCCTGTATACGCAGAAACAGGGCGAACATGACGATGCCGCCGCCTATCATTACCTGAATGTAGCGTGGGGCGGTTTCGAAGCCGTTGAAGCGCATGTGCAACATGCCAACACCTGTTATCGCCAAAACCGCCACAGCCACCCAGACCCAGCCGAAGAAGCGTCGGAAAACTTCCACCCACAGGCGCAGCCGCGCAGGCCCTTCCAGGGCTGCAACCGTTGCAGGGCGCAGCACCAGCCAGGCGAAGAACATGCCGCCGACCCATATCAGGGCAGCCAGAACATGCAATGTGTAGGGCAGGGCAAAGGCGGCCATCCGGATCTCCATGCGGCATAAAGGGCAAGAGCGGGGTATGATAGCCGCCCAATGCGCAACACTGAAAATATATCCAGCCCTCCGGGCGCCTGCAGACCATGATCAGCAACGAACTCAAAGCCACCATCCAGGGCGCCTATACGCGTTTTCTCGAAGCCAAGAGCCTCAAGCCACGCTACGGTCAGCGCCTGATGATCGCCGAAGTGGCCAAGGTCCTCGGCGACATCGCCTGCGACGATGAAGGCCGCCGTGCCGGCGAGCCTGCCGTCGTGGCCGTGGAAGCGGGTACAGGTACCGGCAAAACAGTTGCCTATAGCCTCGCGGCCATTCCGGCAGCCAAGGCGGCCGGTAAGCGCCTGGTCATCGCTACCGCCACCGTGGCGCTGCAGGAGCAGATCGTCTTCAAGGACCTGCCCGACCTCATGCGCAACAGCGGGCTGAACTTCAGCTTCGCCCTGGCCAAGGGGCGTGGCCGCTACCTGTGCCTGTCCAAGCTGGACATCCTGGTGCAAGAGGGCCACGCACAGACATCCCAGGCCCAGTTGCTCGAAGAAGAAGGCTTTCGTATCGACGTTGATGAGCGCAGCCTGAAGCTGTTCAACAGCATGATCGAGAAGCTGGCCGGCAACCGCTGGGATGGTGACCGCGACAGCTGGCCCGAAACCCTGGAAGACGAAGACTGGGCGCGGCTTACCACCGACCACAGCCAGTGCACCGGCCGCCACTGCCCCAACTTCCAGCAGTGCGTCTTCTACAAGGCGCGCGAGGGCATGGGCAAGGTGGATGTCATCGTCACCAACCATGACATGGTCCTGGCCGACCTCGCGCTGGGCGGCGGGGCGGTGCTACCTGCCCCGCGCGACACTATGTACGTGTTCGACGAAGGCCACCACCTGCCCGACAAGGCCATCGGCCACTTTGCCCATTATTCGCGCCTGCGCTCCACCGCCGACTGGCTGGAACAAACGGCCAAGAACCTGACCAAGCTGCTGGCCCAGCACCCGCTGCCGGGCGACCTGGGCAAGTTGATCGAGCAGGTGCCCGAGCTTGCCCGGGAAATCCGCACCCAGCAGCAGTTCATGTTCACCCTGTGCGAACAGGTTGCCGACTTCCGCCCAGGCGAAGATAACGAGGGGCGCGAGCGCCCGCGTTATCGGTTCCCGGGTGGGGTGGTGCCGGAGCAGATCCGTGAGGTGGGAGTGGAGCTGAAAAAGGGCTTCAGCCGCCTCAACGACCTGTTCACTCGCCTGACTGACCTGCTCAAGGAAGGCATGGGGGGTGAGGTGAGCATCGGCATTGCCAGTCACCAGGCCGAAGAGTGGTACCCGCTGTTCGGCAGCCTGCAAACACGTGCCCAGGGCAACTGGGAACTGTGGACGGCGTTCACCGCCGAAGACCCGGAGGACAGCCCGCCGATGGCGCGCTGGCTGACCCTGGCCGAAACCGGTGCGCTGTTCGATATCGAGGTCAACGCCAGCCCCATCCTGGCGGCCGAGATGCTGCGCCGCAACCTGTGGAACGTCGCCCATGGCGCACTGGTCACTTCGGCGACGCTGACTGCGCTGGGCAAGTTCGACCGCTTCCGCATGCGTTCCGGGTTGCCACGCGATGCCGTCAGTTGCGTGGTGCCCAGCCCGTTCGTGCATGGCGATGCCGGCCTGCTGCGGGTGCCGGACCTCAAGGCCGACCCCCGGGATGCCGCGGCCCACACCGCCGCCATCATCCGTGAACTGCCCAACATCGTCGAAGACGCGCGCGGCGCGCTGGTGCTGTTCTCTTCCCGCAAACAGATGCAGGACGTGTTCGATGGCCTGGACCGGGACTGGCGCAAGCTGGTACTCATCCAGGGCAACCTGTCCAAGCAGGAAACCCTCAACAAGCACAAGGCGCGGGTCGACGACGGTCAGCACAGTGTGCTGTTCGGGCTGGCCAGCTTTGCCGAAGGGGTGGACTTGCCGGGCGCCTATTGCGAGCACGTGGTTATTGCCAAGATCCCGTTTGCTGTACCGGATGACCCGGTAGAGGCCGCCTTGGCGGAGTGGATCGAGGCCCGTGGTGGCAACCCGTTCATGGAAATCGCCGTACCCGATGCGTCGTTGCGCCTGATCCAGGCCTGCGGCCGGTTGCTGCGCACTGAACAGGACCGCGGCATCATCACCTTGCTTGACCGGCGCCTGGTTACCCAGCGCTATGGCAAGGCTATTCTCAATGCGCTGCCGCCGTTCAGGCGGGAGATTTGCTGACAGCTGGAGCACTTGCGCCGGCACGTTGTCCATTTACTCAGTCGTGGGCCATGAGGGCCCTGAAGGAGAGACCCATCCCTATGGTCCGCCGCACCCTGCCTGCTGTTTTCGCCCTGTTGTTCAGTTCGCCTTTACTGGCGGGGCAGCAGACGCTGTTCAGTTTCGTGCGCCCGGCCTCGGTGGTGAATGTTGCGACGGTGGATGCCGGCCTGCCACAGTACAACGCCGAGCAGACGGCGGGCGGTGAGGTGTTGCGGCGGGTGGTATTCAACCCGGCCGAGCGGCCGACCCTGCGCTTGAGCCCGCAGAGCGGCGTGTGGGACTGGTCCGCCGGGCGCTGGCTGACGTTGCGCCTGCAAAGTGGCATGGATTGGGCGCTGACTGTGGATGTGACCGTGCAAGGCAGCGATGGCCGTACGCTGACGAGCAGGATTGACGTGCCCGCAGGGCCTGCGCAAACCGTGATGGTGCCGCTGGCCGCCAGCTCGCCATCGAGCCAGGGTATGCGCGCCGGCCCGCCCATGCCGTGGAACTTTGGCGGCCAGCGCCTGCTGCTGGCCAGCAGTGCGGGTGCACTCGACCTCAAGCAGGTGGCGTCGGTCAGCCTGAGCATTCCCGGCCCCAAGGTGGCCCAGAGCCTGTTGATCGAGCGCGTCGGCATTCAGGATGACGACCAGGCGTATCAGGCCGCCTACCGTGACCTGATCGACAGCTATGGGCAGTCTACCCGCGCCAACTGGCCAGAAAAGGTCGCCAACGACGACCAGCTCAAGGCAGCCGATGGCCGTGAACAGCAGCAGTTGAAGGCCTGGCTGGCAGAGCGTGGCAAGCAGCCACTGGATGATTTCGGCGGGCTGATGGCGGGGCAGGCATTCGAGGCCAAAGGGTTTTTCCGCACTGAAAAACGCGATGGGCGCTGGTACCTGGTAACGCCGCAAGGCCACCCGTTCTATTCGCTGGGTGTCAACGCCGTGGCTGCGGACGGCGGGCGAACCTATGTGCAGGGCCGTGAGGGCATGTTCAAGGGCTTGCCTGAGGCCGGCAGCCTGCTTGCTGCCTTCTATGGCGAAGGCAACAACGACGATGGCAATGCTTCTTCAGCGGGGCGCAACTTCAAGAAAGGGCGCTGGTTTGACTTTTACGCGGCCAACCTGCAACGCACTTACGGCAAGCCATGCCCGCCCACCGGGGCTGAGCAACCGGCCAACTGCCCACCCGCCGCACGGGATGCTGCCCGCTGGCAGGGCCATGCACTGGACCGGCTCCAGGCATGGGGCTTCAACACCCTGGGCAACTGGAGCGACCCGGCGTTGATCGAGGCCGAGCGCATGCCTTACACCCTGCCGCTGTCGATCGTTGGGGATTACGCCAGCATCAGCACCGGCATGGACTGGTGGGGCAGCATGCCGGACCCGTTCGACCCCCGTTTCGCCATGGCCACCGAGCGTGCGGTCGCCATCGCTGCCCGGGATCACCGCGACGACCCTTGGCTGGTCGGCTACTTCGCCGACAACGAGCTGGCCTGGGCAGCCCCCGGCGCCGACCCCAAAGCACGCTATGGGCTGGCCTACGGCACCTTGCGCCTGACCACCGACGTGCCGGCCAAGCGTGCGTTTCTCAAGCAGTTGCGCGACAAGTACCGCAACCAGGAGGGCCTGTCCAAGGCGTGGGGTATTGAGTTGAGCGCCTGGGAACTGATGGAAGACCCGGGTTTCGAGGGGCCATTGCCCAGCCCGGAGCACCCGGAAATCGAGCGTGACTACCAGTACTTCCAGCAGGTATTTGCCGAAACCTACTTCAAGACCATTTCCGACTCGTTGAAATGGCACGCGCCCAACCACCTGTTGCTGGGCGGCCGTTTTGCGGTAAGCACACCAGAGGCGGTGAAAGCCTGTGCCGAGTTCTGCGACGTGCTCAGCTTCAATTTCTATACGCTCCAGCCGCAGGATGGTTACGACTTCGCCCACCTGGCCGAGCTGGACAAGCCGGTACTGGTCTCGGAATTCCAGTTCGGCTCGCGTGATCGCGGCCCGTTCTGGCCAGGCCCACTGGAAGTGGTGCGCGAAGAGGACCGTGGCCCCGCCTACGGTCGTTTCCTCAAGGCCGCCCTCAGCCAGCCGATGATCGTGGGCGCACACTGGTTCCAGTACCTGGACCAGCCCGCCAGCGGGCGGCTGCTTGATGGCGAAAACGGTCATCTGGGGCTGGTCGCCATTACCGACGTGGCCTACCCGGGCTTTGTCGAGGCGGCGCGCAGGAGTAACCTGGAGGCCTTGGCCCAGTTGCGTGTGCACCTGGAGCAACCCAAGGCGCAGTGACCGGTTTGCAAAACGCCCAACTACTGAAACAATGCACGCCATTTTCGCAATGTGCCGTACGGAGAACAGCGGGTGCAGATCCAGGGTCACTATGAACTGAAGTTCGAAGCGGTGCGCGAGGCGTTCGCCGCCCTGTTCGACGACCCCCAGGAGCGGGGTGCCGCGCTGTGCATCCAGGTGGGTGGCGAGACGGTCGTGGACCTGTGGGCGGGCACTGCCGACCGGGACGGGCAGCAGGCCTGGCACAGTGACACCATCGCCAACCTGTTTTCATGCACCAAGACCTTCACCGCGGTCACGGCCTTGCAATTGGTGGGCGAGGGCAAGCTCGACCTGGATGCACCGGTCGCCAATTACTGGCCTGAATTTGCCCAGGCTGGCAAGCAGGCGATTACCCTGCGCCAATTGCTCAGCCACCGGGCCGGGCTGCCTGCTATCCGTGAGGTGCTGCCTGCCGAGGCGCTGTACGACTGGCAGGCCATGGTCGATGTGCTGGCCAGAGAGGAGCCCTGGTGGGTGCCGGGTACCGAGCACGGCTATGCGGCCATCACCTACGGGTGGCTGATCGGTGAGCTGATCCGCCGCGCAGACGGGCGCGCGCCGGGTGATTCGATCGTAGCGCGCACGGCTCGCCCCCTGGGCCTGGATTTCCATGTTGGCCTGGATGACCAGGAGTTCGCGCGGGTGGCCCACATCGCCCGAGGCAAGGGCAACCCGGGCGACGAAGCGGCGCAGCGGCTGCTGCAGGTAACCCTGCGCGAACCACACGCGTTGTCGACCCGCGCCTTCACCAACCCCCCGGCCATCCTTACCAGTACCAACAAGCCGGAATGGCGGCGCATGCAGCAGCCGGCCGCCAATGGCCACGGTAACGCACGAAGCCTTGCCGGGTTCTATGCGGGCTTGCTGGACGGCAGCCTGCTGGAGTCCGAGTTGCTTGACGAGCTTACCCGCCAGCACAGCCTGGGCCAGGACCGCACCCTGCTGACCCAGACGCGCTTTGGCCTGGGCTGCATGCTCGATCAGCCCCAGGTGGCCAACGCCACCTTCGGCCTGGGTGCCCGCGCCTTCGGCCACCCGGGTGCCGGCGGCTCGGTGGGGTTTGCCGACCCTGAACATGATGTAGCCTTCGGGTTCGTCGTCAACACCCTGGGGCCCTACGTGTTGATGGACCCGCGGGCGCAGAAACTGGTGCAGGTACTTGCGCAATGCCTTTGATCGGGTAATGCGAGTATTGCCCAGGCTCTTTGACTATCCTCAATGCCAATGCCTGAAGAGTGTGGGCAAAATTTCTTTCTAATTCATGGTGTATCGCTGATGTCTTCACATAAAACCTTAGCACTCGCCCTGTGCCTGGCCGCTGTTACCGGCTGCGCCAGCCAATCCCAGGGCACCGCCAAAAGTGCCAGTTCGAGCTGGTGGCCGTTCGGTTCGGACAAGGTCGCCGACCAGGAAGTGAAGCAGGCGGTCACCGAGAATGTGGCCAAGGCTGACGCCAAGTCCAGCAGCGGCAGCCGTTGGTGGTGGCCGTTTGGCAACGAAGAAAAACAGGCAGAGGGCCCGGTGGTGCCGAAGATCGACCAGAAGGCCACCCAAGCCTGGCTGGACGAGTACGAGCCCAAACTGCGCGAGGCGATCAAGGACAGCAAGCTGGAGCTGGAGCGGCGCGACAACGTGCTGGTCGTAACGCTGCCGGTGGACGGTTCCTACAACCCGGACCGCCCGAACATGCTGCTGCCCATGACCCTGGGGCCGATCACCCGCGTGGCCAAGACGGTGGAAGGTGACCCCAAGACAGCCGTGCTGGTCCTGGGCCACGCCGATACCAGCGGTGTGCCAGTAGCCAACCAGAAGCTCAGCCTGGAACGCGCTGCTTCCGTGTCTGCCATCTTCCGCCTTAGCGGTTTGCAGCGTGATCGGTTGATACTCAAGGGCATGGGTTCGGTGATGCCGCGTGCCGCCAACGACAGTGCAGAAGGCCGCGCCCTCAACCGCCGTGTGGAAATGCTGCTTACCCCGCAAAACACCATGGTCGCACTGCTGACCAAATATCAGCAGGCAACCCCGGCACCGGCGCCGGCGTCCATGGTCGCGGCGCAGGATGCCAAGGCCCCGATTAGCAAGGCGGCCGAGAGCAAGCCTGCGGCCAAGAGCGCAACCAAGGCCGCGGCCAAGAAGCCAGCAGCCAAGGCCAAGGCGTCTGCCAAAGCACCCGCCAAGAAAAAAGCCGCCCCGGCCAAGCCGGTGGCCAAAAAGGCTACCACCGACAAGAAAGTAGCTGCCAACAGCCCTGCGAAGACCAACTGATCGTCAAGGAACGCAGCAATGACCCAAACCCTGGCCGATATGCGCCGCGACTACACCCGTGATGGCCTGGCCGAGGCCCAGGCCCCGGCGGAGCCTTTTGCCTTGTTTCACCAATGGTTCGGCGACGCGGTAAAAACCGAACAGGCGCCTGTCGAGGCCAATGCCATGACCCTGGCCACGGTGGACGGTGAGGGGCGCCCGCATTGCCGGGTGTTGCTGTTGAAAGGGCTGGACGAGCGCGGTTTCACCTTCTTCACCAACTACGACAGTGCCAAGGGGCAGCAACTGCGGCAAAACCCGTTTGCCGCGATGACCTTCTTCTGGCCGGCGCTGGAGCGCCAGGTGCGTATTGAAGGCCGGGTGGAGAAGGTAACGGCCAAGGAGTCCGACGACTATTACCAGGTGCGCCCCATGGGCAGTCGCCTGGGCGCCTGGGCCTCGCCTCAGAGCCAGGTCATTGCTGGCCGTGAGGCTCTGGAGGCCCTGGTCATGGCCACCGAAGCGCGCTTTTCCGACACCCAGCCCCATTGCCCGGAACACTGGGGCGGGTACCGCCTTCTGCCGGAGCGAATCGAGTTCTGGCAAGGGCGTGCAAGCCGGTTGCACGACCGCTTGAACTACCGCAGTGTCGATGGGCAATGGCTGCGGGAGCGCCTGGCGCCCTGATGCCCAGGGCTGCATGGCGGCCCCTCGTCAGCTCAGCCGGGGTAGGCGGCCGCCTCACGTTGCAGCCACCCGGCCAGCTGCTTGCGCTTCACCTTCTCCACGCGTGCCTGCTGCAACCTTTGCAGCATGTACGCCTGCTTTTGCGGGTCCGTGCCGGCCAGCGACAGCGCCAGGTCGCGGTCCATCCAGCGGCGCATGCGCACGTACAACCACCCATGGAAATACAGCCCCGCAACGGTGGCGACCACGACGATGAAGTAATCCATGGCTATCCTTGGTCTGAATTGAATGGCTGCATGCAGCGGTGCGTCTGTACGCCAGCTGAATGAAAACAATTTTATGACGTTTGCGTCGTGACAGCCGTCAACGTGCAGCGTCTAATGAACACCTGACCTCTGGAGATTGTACCCATGCGTAAATCCGCTTTGCTGTTGGCGACCTTTACCACCATGTCGTTGCTGCTGGGTGGCTGTGCCTCAAGCCTGAGCGGTGACAGCTATTCGCGCGACGAAGCCCGCCGTGTTCAAACCGTGCGTATGGGCACCATCGAATCGCTGCGCCCCGTCAAGATCGAAGGCACCAAGACCCCAATCGGCGGCGGCGCTGGCGCCGTTGTCGGTGGCCTGGCCGGTAGCGCCGTGGGCGGTGGGCGCGGCAGTATCGTAGCGGCCGTTATCGGTGCTGTGGCGGGTGGCCTTGCTGGCTCTGCCGCCGAAGAAGGCATTACGCGCACCCAGGGTGTAGAAATCACCGTGCGTGAAGACGACGGCAGCATGCGTGCCTATGTACAGGCCGTGCAGGAAAACGAAATCTTCCGTGTGGGTGACCGGGTACGCATCATGACCGTCGATGGCACCAGCCGCGTATCCCACTGACGAGCGGCACGCAGTAAAAACCCCGAGCTGGCATGGGCCAGCCGGGGTTTTTTTTCTGCCTGCTAAAGGGCAGCCGCGCGCGAAACCTTGTTAGAGGCCAAGCATATCCCGGGCAACTGCCTCGGCAATACGAATCCCGTCGACGCCTGCCGACAGAATGCCGCCTGCGTAACCTGCGCCTTCACCTGCTGGGAACAGCCCCTTCATGTTCAGGCTCTGGAAGCGTTCGTCACGGGTGATGCGCAGCGGTGACGAGGTCCGCGTCTCGATGCCGGTGAGCACGGCGTCGTGCAGGTTGTAGCCTTTGATCTGCCGGTCGAACGCCGGCAACGCCTCGCGGATAGCTTCGATGGCGAACGCTGGCAGGCTGGGGGCAAGGTCGCCCAATGTGACACCCGGCTTATAGGACGGCTCTACGCTGCCCAGCGCGGTCGACGGGCGGCCTGCGACAAAGTCCCCCACCAACTGCGCCGGGGCCTGGTAGTTGCTGCCGCCCATCACGTAAGCGTGGGCTTCCAGGCGCTCCTGCAGTTCGATACCGGCCAGGGGGCCGCCCGGGTAATCGCGCTCGGGGTCGATGCCCACGACGATACCCGAGTTGGCATTGCGCTCGTTACGCGAGTACTGGCTCATGCCGTTGGTGACCACACGGCCCGGTTCGCTGGTGGCCGCTACCACGGTGCCCCCCGGGCACATGCAGAAGCTGTAGACAGAACGGCCATTCTTGGCGTGGTACACCAGCTTGTAGTCGGCTGCGCCCAGCTTCGGGTGGCCGGCATACTTGCCTAGCCGAGCCTTGTCGATCAGGGTTTGCGGGTGCTCGATACGAAAGCCTACTGAGAACGGCTTGGCCTCCATGAACACGCCCTTTGCGTGCAGCATGCGGAACGTATCGCGCGCACTATGGCCCAGCGCCAGAACGACATGGCGGGCGTGCAGCTGCTCACCGCTTTCCAGTACCACGCCGGTCAGCTGGTCGCCTTCGCTAAGCAGGTCGGTGACCTTCTGTTCGAAGCGTACTTCGGCACCCAGCGCGATCATTTCCTGACGCATCTGCTCGACCATGCCGGTGAGCCGGAACGTGCCGATGTGGGGCTTGTTGATGTACAGGATCTCGTCCGGTGCACCGGCTTTGACGAACTCTTCCAGCACCTTGCGGCCGTGGTGCTGCGGGTCTTTGATCTGGCTGTACAGCTTGCCGTCGGAGAAGGTGCCGGCGCCGCCTTCGCCGAATTGCACGTTGGACTCCGGGTTGAGCACACTTTTACGCCACAGGCCCCAGGTGTCCTTGGTGCGCTGGCGCACTTCCTTGCCACGCTCGAGAATGATCGGCTTGAAGCCCATCTGTGCCAGCAGCAGGCCCGCGAAAATGCCGCAGGGGCCAAACCCGACCACGATTGGACGTTGCGGCAGGTTGGCCGGCGCCTGGCCCACGTATTTGTAGGTGACGTCAGGTGCCACAGTGATGTTGCGATCGTCAGCGAACCTGGCCAGCAGTTCGTCTTCGTTGCTGGCGTGCAGGTCGATGGTGTAGATGAACAGCAACTCGCTGTTTTTCTTGCGTGCATCGTAGCTGCGCTTGAACAGGTTGAAGCTGAGCAACTGCGCGTCGGCAATGCCCAGGCGCTGGACAATGGCCTCGCGCAGCGCTTCGTCGGGGTGGTCCAGGGGCAGCTTCAGTTCGGTGATTCGTAGCATGGCAGGGTCCAGTATCCCGGCCATTGGGCGGCCGGCGGCTTAACACAAACCGCCAAGTATAAGCTGTTAGCCGCCCTGACTGGCAGGTTTAAAGCACCCGGTCATCAGTCGTCGCGCGCGCCGCCATAGTAACCGCAGCCTTGCAGGGTGGTGCCATCGATACGCAGTTCGGCCCGCAGATGGTTGACGGTACCGGTGGCCGGGTCTACGCAGCGCTGTGGCGCAACCCACAGTTCTACCTGTTGCCCATTGGCCTCGCTGGTCAGGGTCAGGCCGCCGCCGGGTACCTGTTCCTCCAGAAAGGGCAAGGGCAGGGGAGGCTGGCCGGCGCGGTTCAGCACCATGCCACGGCCGCTGGCCTTGAGGTCCCAGTCAGGTGTGTGCCCGCTGGCGCGCAAGGTGAGTTGCTTGAAATTCGGGTCTGCACAGGCGCCGGCAGTGGACTCCACTCGGTACAGGCGTCGTACATCCAGTTGGCCATCGGTATTGGCCTGCTTGCTGCCGGTCAGGCGCCCCCGCACGTCGGCGAACAGCGTGTCGTTGGCGCTTTTGGCAAGGTTGGCGGCTTCTTGCAGGATGCCGGTAGCCGCGGCATCGTTGACGATGAACGAACGGCTTTCGTTGCACGGTTTGAACAGCAGGTGGCCGCCGGCGGCGCGCAGTTCACCTTGCATGCGGGTAGTGCCTACATTGGGGTCGGCAGGGGCTTCACCCATGAGTTGGCAGCCGGCGAACAGGGGCAGCAGTGCCGTGATGAGCAGGGTGGGGGTGAGGCGCATGGGGCGGGCTCCGGAGAATCGTGGCCAAAGAGCCGGTCACGTTACTCAGGCTGGTGGTGGATCTCAAGTTAATGGTTGGGTGTCAGGGGGTTGGGGGCCGCAGCGCAGCCCCCAGCGTTCACTCAACCGCCCAGGTAGGCATCGCGCACTTTCGGGTCGGTCAACAGGCCTTCGCCGGTGCCCTGCATTACCACTCGGCCGTTTTCCAGCACATAGGCGCGGTCAGCGATCTTCAGCGCCTGGTTGGCGTTCTGCTCCACCAGGAACACGGTGACGCCATCGCGGCGCAACTGTTCGATGATGTCGAAAATCTGCTGGATGATGATCGGTGCCAGGCCCAGCGAGGGTTCGTCCAGCAACAACAGCTTGGGCTTGCTCATCAAGGCCCTGCCGATGGCCAGCATCTGCTGCTCGCCACCGGACATGGTGCCACCGCGCTGGGTGTAGCGTTCTTTCAGGCGCGGGAACAGCTGCAGCACCTTGTCCAGCTGCGCCTGGTAATCGCCCTTGTCGGTGAAAAAGCCGCCCATCGCCAGGTTTTCCTCGACAGTCAGGCGCGCGAACACGCGGCGGCCTTCCGGCACCACCGCAATGCTCTTGCGCATGATCTGCGAAGAGGGCTGGCCGACCAGTTCCTCTCCCAGGTACTTGATGCTGCCGCTGTGCGCCTGGGGCGAGCCGCAGAGGGTCATCAGCAGGGTCGACTTGCCGGCGCCGTTGGCGCCGATCAAGGTCACGATTTCGCCCTGGTTGATCTCTACGTTCACGCTGTGCAGGGCCTGGATCTTGCCGTAGAAGGTGGAGACGTTTTCAAACTTCAGCATTTACGCTTCCCCCAGGTAGGCTTTGATCACTTCAGGGTTGTCGCGGATTTCCTGGGGGGTGCCGTGGGCCAGGGGGGTGCCCTGGTTGATCACCACGATATGGTCGGAAATGCTCATCACCAGCTTCATGTCGTGCTCGATCAACAGCACGGTCACGTTGTGCGACTCGCGCAGGTAGGCGATCAGCGCTTTGAGGTCTTCGGTTTCCTTGGGGTTGAGCCCTGCGGCCGGTTCGTCGAGCATGATGATGCGCGGGCGGGTCATCATGCAGCGGGCGATTTCCAGGCGGCGTTGCTGGCCATAGGCGAGGGTGCCGGCGGTACGGTTGGCGAACTCGGTCAGGTTGACCTTCTCCAGCCAGTATTGGGCGCGCTCCATGGCCTCCTTCTCGCTGCGGCGGAAGCTCGGGGTCTTGAACAGGCCGGCGAAGAAGTTGGTGTTCAGGTGACGGTGCTGGGCGATCAGCAGGTTTTCGAGCGCGGTCATTTCCTTGAACAGGCGCACGTTCTGGAAGGTCCGCACCACGCCCTTGCGGGCGATCTGGTGGCCGGCCAGGCCCTGGATCGGCTGGCCGTCGAGCAGGATGGTGCCGCCGCTGGGCTTGTAGAAGCCGGTCAGGCAGTTGAACACCGTGGTCTTGCCGGCGCCGTTCGGGCCGATCAGCGCAACCACTTGTTTTTCCTTGACGGTCAGGGCCACGCCGTTGACCGCCAACAAGCCGCCGAAGCGCATGCTCAGGCCGCTGACTTGCAGAATTTCACGGCTCATCGATGCAGCTCCATATGGGGACGTTGCATAGGCAGCAGGCCTTGCGGACGCCAGATCATCATCAACACCATCAGCGCACCGAACATCAGCATCCGGTATTCGCTGAACTCACGCATCAGCTCCGGCAGCAGGATCATCACGATGGCCGCGAGAATCACGCCCAGTTGTGAGCCCATGCCGCCGAGCACGACGATGGCGAGGATGATCGCCGACTCGATGAAGGTGAACGACTCCGGTGTCACCAGGCCTTGGCGCGCAGCGAAGAAGCTGCCGGCGAATCCGGCGAAGCAGGCACCCAGGGTGAAGGCCGAGAGCTTGATCACGGTTGGGTTGAGCCCCAGTGCGCGGCAGGCAATCTCGTCTTCGCGCAGCGCTTCCCACGCACGGCCGATGGGCATGCGCAGCAGGCGGTTGATGACGAACAGTGCCAGCAAGGCAAGCAACAGCGCCACCAGGTACAGGAAGATCACCTTGTTGATGGAGTTGTACTGCAACCCGAAAAATTCATGGAAGGTCTGCATGCCTTCAGCCGCGCGGCGTTCGAAGGTCAAACCGAAGAATTCGGGTTTGGGGATGTTGCTGATGCCGTTGGGGCCGCCTGTCCAGTCGGTGAGGTTACGCAGGAACAGGCGGATGATCTCGCCAAAGCCCAGGGTCACGATCGCCAGATAGTCACCGCGCAGGCGCAGCACCGGGAAACCGAGCAGGAAACCGAACGTGGCGGCCATCAGGCCGGCGATCGGCAGGCATATCCAGAAGCCCCAGCCCATGTAGTGCGACAGCATGGCATAGGTGTAGGCGCCTACGGCGTAAAAGCCGACATAGCCCAGGTCGAGCAGCCCGGCAAGGCCCACCACGATGTTCAGGCCCAGGCCCAGCAACACGTAGATGAGGATGAGCGTGGCGATGTCCACCGCACCGCGGGAGCCGAAGAAGGGCCACACCAGCGCAGCCACGATCAGGCCCATGATCACCCAGCGTTGGGTTTTGGGCAGTGTCAGGTAGTTGCTGACGGCCGGCGGGATCAGCTTGCGATCCGAGCGGCGCCCCATCACCGAGCTCCACTGCTTGTCGAACAGCACCCGCAGGAACATCAGCACCGAACACACGGCAATGATGCTGAGGGTGAATGAGCCCTGGCTGTGCACGGCCAGGCTGATGCCGTCGATGCTCAGTTTCAGGCCCAGTACCGGGAAGGCCACGGCCCACACCAGCAAGGCGCTGAAGAACGCCTGTTTGAGATTTCTGCTCATACTTTTTCAACCTCCGGGCGGCCCAGAATGCCGGTCGGCCGGAACAACAGGACAAGAACCAACAGGCCGAACGCAACCACGTCCTTGTACTGGTCGCCGAAGATGTCGGCGCCGAACGCTTCGGCCACACCCAGCACCAGCCCACCGAGCATGGCGCCCGGAATGCTGCCGATGCCGCCCAGTACCGCTGCCGTGAAGGCCTTCAGGCCCACCAGGAAACCGGCGTTGGGGTTGATCACCCCGTACTGCATGCTCAGCAGCACGGCCGCCACGGCAGCCAGGGCGGCGCCAATGACGAAGGTGAGGGCGATGATGTTGTTGGTGTTGATGCCCAGCAGGTTGGCCATCTTGATGTCCTCGGCACAGGCGCGGCAGGCGCGGCCCAGGCGGGAACGGGAGATGAACAGGGTCAGGCAGGTCATGGCCACGAGGGTAACCACGAACACCAGGATTTGCATGTAGGACACCAGGACTTCTTCCGCGCCCCCTGGCCCGAACGAGAAGCTGCCGGGGATCAGGTTGGGGATGGACTTGTCCTTGGAGTCTTGCGAAAGCAACACGGTGTTCTGCAGGAAAATCGACATACCGATGGCAGAAATCAGCGGGATCAGCCGGTTGCTGTTGCGCAATGGGCGGTAGGCAACCCGTTCGATGCTGTAGCCATAGGCACTGGTGACGCAGATCGTCGCGACGAAGGCCACGGTCATCAGGATCGGCAGCGAATGGATACCCATCATGGCCAGACCCGCCAGGGCCATGAAGGCCACGTAGGAACCAATCATGTAAACCTCGCCGTGGGCGAAGTTGATCATGCCAATGATGCCGTACACCATCGTGTAGCCGATGGCGATCAAGGCGTAGGTGCTGCCGATGGTCAATCCATTAACCAGTTGTTGGAAGAAATGGTAGATCTCAGGCATTACAGCGCTCCTAAAAACCTGATTTGCATTTCGCTGGCCGGGGTATGGCCAGGAAACCGCGGGTGACGGTTTTAAGATTTTCAGGTGAGCCCGCCCCCGGATCGCGGGGGCGGGCCCATGAACCTCGTAAAACAAAGCCCACTGCTCGCACAGTGGGCTTCTACGGTCAGCTATTAGTCACGCGTGTTACTGAGGGGAGACTTCGGTCTTCGGCTTGCCGAAGTGCCATTCGTAGACCACGAACTTGAAGTCTTTGAGGTCGCCTTTGGCGTCGTAGGACAGCTCGCCAGTCGGGGTCTTGAAGGTGCCGGCGTGGATGGCGGCTGCCACCTTGTCGGTATCTTCGGAACCGGCTTTCTTGATGCCCTGGGCGATCAGCTCAACGGCGGAGTAGGACGGGAACACGAACGGGCCGCTTGGGTCCTTGCCGTCAGCCTTGATGGCGTCGACGATCTTCTTGTTCTCCGGGTCGGCATCGAACGACTTCGGCAGGGTGACCAGCAGGCCTTCGGAGGCATTCTGGGCGATCTGCGAGATGGAGTCGTTGCCCACGCCTTCCGGGCCCATGAACTTGGCTTTCAGGCCTTTTTCCTGCGCCTGGCGCAGAATCAGGCCCAGCTCTGGGTGGTAGCCGCCGTAGTAGACGAAGTCGACGTTGTTCTGCTTGAGCTTCTGGATGATGGACGAGAAGTCCTTGTCACCGGCGTTCAGGCCTTCGAACACGGCAACTTTGACGCCTTTGCCTTCCAGGGTTTGCTTGACCGCAGTGGCGATGCCTTCACCGTATTGCTGTTTGTCGTGCAGCACGGCCACGACCTTGGGCTTGACGTGGTCAGCGATGTAGTTGCCTGCCGCTGGGCCCTGAGCGCTGTCCAGGCCGATGGTGCGGAAGATCATCTTGTAACCGCGAGCGGTAATTTCCGGCGACGTTGCGGCCGGGGTGATCATGATGATGCCTTCGTCTTCATAAACGTCGGAGGCTGGCTGGGTAGAGCTGGAGCACAGGTGGCCGATGACGAACTTGACACCATCGTTTACCACGCGGTTGGCGACCGCTACGGCCTGTTTAGGGTCGCACGCATCGTCGTATTCCTTGGCTTCGAGCATCTTGCCGTCGACACCGCCTGCAGCGTTGATGTCCTTGATGGCCTGCTTGGCGCCGATGAACTGCATGTCGCCGTACTGGGTCACAGGGCCGGTCTTGGGCCCGGCGATCCCGATCTTGATGGTATCGGCGGCAAACGAATGGCTGGCTACCCCGGCCAGAACCATTGCGGCGAACAGCTTGGAAATCTTGATCATAGTGCTCCACTCATTCTGTTGTAATTCTTATAGTCCTGGCGGCCAGGGCTACAGACCGGGCGGGATTTGCGGCGCGGTCATGCCTACGCGCAAGCCCACCTTCCCCGGAACATGTCCCGGAACTGTACCGGTACAGTGTAGAGCGCTGCCCGAGCGCTTGAAAAGCGGTCGAAAAGTGCCTATTTCGCGGGTTGTCGCTTGGTTGACACAAAAGTACAGAAAGGCGCCATTACAAAGCCTGATTCTGCAGCCAGGCCCCACCAATGCGGGGCCAATCGACCAAATTGCATATTTGAAACCGGGTTTTTCTGCAAAAATGCCGGCCTTTGTTATTGGCTATTTTTGCGGATACCACCCATGACGGATGAAACAAGCACCCTCTATGCCAAATTGCTGGGTGAGACGGCAATCATTGAGTGGAAAGCGCTGGAGCGCTTCTGGGCCAAGGGTGACCTGATTTGGGTCGACCCTGCTCTGGACCTGATCACTGTGGCCGAAGCGATGGCTGAAAACCGCAGCGATCTGTTCGCCAAATGGCGCAGTGATGGCACTGTGGGGCCAGTCTCTGCCGATCAGGCGCTTGACCTGCAAACCCGCGACCCAGAGATCTGGGCGGTGGTGGTGTCGCCGTTCATCGTGATACAGGTCAAAGGCGCAGCGCGGGTGTGATCGTTTTTGGTGCGCGCAAATTCGCAGTCGCACCGTTGCAGTGCTCGTTTATGCTCAAGGTGGGTAGAGGTAAGTAACAATTCGGCGTGGCGGTAACAGTTTACGGCATGCGTAAAGCGGCGGTGGCTGGCCCGGCATTGGGCATTCGAGATAGGCTGCCGAGATGTTAGCCACTGCCAGGAGTCATGATGAGCACTGATCTTCCCTCGTTGGCCTTTGCCGGTATCGGTTTGATGGGGTTGCCCATGTGCCGGCGCCTGCTGGCTGCCGGGTACCCGTTGACGGTGTGGAACCGCAGCCCCGACAAGTGCGACGCGCTGGTCGCAGCCGGGGCACGGCGTGCCACCAGCCCTGCCGAACTGAGCCGTGATGCCGATATGGTACTGCTGTGCCTGGCGGACACCGCGGTGGTACGCGAGGTGGTGTTTGGCGAGGCCGGTATTGCGCTAGGCGGGCGCAGTGGCCAGTTGCTGATCGACCTGTCCAGCCTGGAACCCGGTGCCACGCGTGAGATGGCTGCCGAGCTGGCAGCGCTGTGCGGCATGGCCTGGCTGGATGCCCCCGTATCCGGCGGCACCCCTGGTGCCGAAGCCGGTACGTTGGCGATCATGGTGGGCGGTGACGTGCACGACCTGCACCGCGCCCAACCGGTGCTGCAGGTATTGGGGCAGCGGGTCACGCATATGGGCGCAGTGGGGGCTGGGCAGGTCACCAAGGCCTGCAACCAGATGATCGTGGCCTGCAACGCCCTGGTGATTGCCGAGGTGATTGCTCTGGCTGAACGTTCAGGTGTTGATACCCGGTTATTGGCTGAAGCACTGGCGGGTGGTTTCGCCGACTCCAAGCCGCTGCAGATACTCGCCCCGCAGATGGCAGCGAGCACCTACCAACCGATCAAATGGCACGTTCGCACATTGCTCAAGGACCTGGACAACGCGGTGAAGCTGTCCCGCGAGCAGGGCGCTGCAACCCCGATCAGTGGCCTCGCCGCGCAGTTGATGCGCCTGCACGCAAGCCAGGGTTTTCTGGACCAGGATCCGTCGACCTTGGTGGAGCAGTACCGGAGCAAGCCGTAAGGGTCACCGCCGGTGGGCGCAGGCGTAGCAACAGCGGGCGCAGCTCGGCCAGTGCAGCCGGCCGGCCGAGCAGGTAACCCTGTAGGCAGTCACAGCCGTGATCCTGTAGAAACGCCTGCTGTTCGGCCTTTTCCACACCCTCGCTTACCACCTGCAGGTGCAGGGTGTGGGCCATCGCGATAATCGCCTGGACGATCTGACAATCTTTGAGGCTGTGCGGTACGTCTTGCAGGAACGTACGGTCGATCTTCAGCACATCCAGTGGCAGGCGCTTGAGGTAAGCCAATGACGAGTAACCGGTGCCGAAGTCGTCAATGGAAAGCGTCACGCCCAGTGCGCGTATGCACTTGAGCACGTTGACGGTGCGCTGCATGTCGCCCATCAGGGCGTTTTCGGTGACTTCCAGCTCAAGCAGTGTGGCAGCAAGGCCCGTTTCGGCCAGCACCCGCTCCACCTCATTGGGCAGGGCATCGTGGCTGAGGGTCACGGCCGAGCAGTTGACCGTGACCTTGAAGCCACCAACCCCCTGGCGCTGCAGCAGGGCAAGGTCGGTGCAGGCGCGGCGCAGCACCCACAGGTCCAGGTCGATGATCAGGCCGTTGGTTTCGGCAATGCCGATGAAACGGTCAGGCCCCAGCCACCCGTGTTGCGGGTGTTGCCAGCGAACCAGGGCTTCAAGTTTGGCCACCAGGCCAGTACGGGCATCAAAAATGGGTTGGTAGTGCAGAGTCAGCCCGTGCTCTTCGAGCAACGCCAGGCGCAGTTCCTCTTCCAACTGCAGGGCGAGGGTGGCCTGGGTCTTGAGGCTGTCGTCGAAAAAATGCCAGCCGTTGCGGCCATTGGCCTTGCACTGGTAAAGGGCCAGGTCGGCATTTTTCATCAGTTCTTCGGCGCTGGTGCCATCGTCTGGAAACAGGCTGATGCCAATGCTGGTGGTCATCACCATGCGCCGGCCACCGAGGTCAATGGGGTCCTTCATGCGCTGCAGGATACGCTGTGCCAGGTGTTGTGCCTCCTCGCGCCCGCTCAGGCTGGTGACTACGCAGAACTCGTCGCCCCCCAGGCGCGCGACCAGGTCCTGGCTACGGGTGGCGGCCTTGATGTGGCTGGCGATCACGGTCAGCAAGCGGTCGCCGGCCGGGTGGCCGAGGCTGTCATTGATACGTTTGAAATGGTCGATATCCAGGCACATGACTGCCATGCGGCCTTCGCAAGCCTGATGCTCGGCAAGGCGCTCGGCAAAGACCTGGTTGAAGCCTCGTCGGTTGACCAGGCTGGTCAGTGCGTCGTAGTGCGCAGCCTGTTGCAGGGAGGCACGGGCCTGGTCCAGTTGGCCAAGCAGCACACTGACCCGGCGCAGGTCATGCTCCTTGCTCTGCAGCTTTTTGTCAGCCAGCGCCGCACTGATGCTGGCGCCGCTGATCAGCAGGGTAATGAAGCCCACGCCCAGCCCCAGTTGCAGGCTGTTGTCAGCAGACGGCAGGCGGATTGCCATGTCCGTTGGGATCACCAGTGTCATGGCCGACATGGCGGTGAAATGGGTGGCAACGATGCCCCCCGCCATCACCAGGCTGGCAGCATATTTCATTGACTGGTGCAGCCTGCCGCTGCCTTTGCGGAAGTAGCGGGCCAGCCACAAGGCCGACAGGCTTGTGAACAACGCGATCACAGCGCATACCAGCAGCAGGTCGGTGCGGTAATACTGAACTGCGCCGGTTTGCATGGCCGCCATGCCTACAAAATGCATGATCACGATGCCCAGGCCGATCAGCGCTGCGCTTTGCAGGTAGTGCCGGGTGTGCATTTGGTGCCGGCCAAAGCTGTACATCGCCCAGCAGGCAACTATCAGCGCAATCAGCAACGAAAGCGCGGTGAGGGTCACGTCGTAATGAACTTCCAGCGGCACCTGGAAGGCGAGCATGCTGATGAAGTGCATGGCCCAGATACCGCCTGCCAGGCAACAGGCGCCCAGTAACGCCCAACGTCGATAGGCTGCGGTGTTTTCGCTGCTGCACTGGCGTTCGGCCATGTCCAGGGTGGCAAAGCAGCCGGCCCAGGCCACCAGGTATGCCAGTAGCACCAGAACGGGTTCGTGTCGGCAGTCCATCACCACATGGCCAGTGGCTGGAAGGTCAGCGAACAGTCGTAGCTCAATCCACTCCATGGAACGCCCCGTTATCGTGTATCCGCACGCACGATCGGTGCAGACCATCCGAGGGAGTATAGGGAATGGGGCTCAGGCCATCATCGGGTAATGGCACATTGACTTCAACGATTTGGATATCGGAGGTATAGCAGGCGGGAATATGCGGGGTGGGGAAGGTTCAGGAGCGGCCAGCCAAGGGCCGCTCCTGTTTCAACTTAGGCTAGCCGGCTACCAGTACGCGAATTGCTTCAAGACGCAAGGCCGCCTTTTCCAGCATGGCCAGGCCTTGTTCACGTTGCTTGCGAAGGGCTTCGACTTCGCTTTCACGCACGCTCGGGTTGACCGCCTGCAGTGCTACCAGGCGCGCCAGTTCCTCATCTGCCTCAGCCGCCAGACGGCGTTGGGCCTCGGCCACGCGCTCAACGTGGGTAGGCACCACTTTCTCTTCACCGCTGCTGATGCGTTTGGCCAGTACGTCACGTTGCGCTTGCACGAACTTGTTGGCGCTGGCGCGCGGCACGCTCTCGAGCTGATCGTTCAGGGTTTCGAAGGCCACGCGGGTGGCCAGGTCGTTACCATTGGCGTCCAGCAGGCAGCGCAGGGCGGCGGGTGGCAGGTAGCGCCCCAACTGCAGGCTGCGCGGGGCCACCACTTCGCTGACGAACAGCAGTTCGAGCAGCACCGTGCCGGGCTTGAGGGCCTTGTTCTTGATCAGCGCCACGGCGGTGTTGCCCATCGAGCCGGACAGCACCAGGTCCATGCCGCCCTGTACCATCGGGTGTTCCCAGGTAAGGAACTGCATGTCTTCGCGCGACAGGGCCTGGGCGCGGTCGTAGGTGATGGTGACACCCTCGTCGTCCCCCAGCGGGAAGCTGGCGTCGAGCATTTTTTCGCTCGGCTTGAGGATCAGTGCGTTCTCGGAGTGGTCTTCGCTGTCGATGCCGAACGCATCGAACAAGGTTTCCATGTAGATAGGCAGGGCGAACTGGTCGTCCTGTTCCAGAATTGCTTCGACCAGTGCTTCACCTTCGCCGGCGCCCCCGGAGTTGAGTTCCAGCAACCGGTCACGCCCGGTGTGCAGTTCGGCTTCCAGGCGCTGGCGCTCTGTGCTCGCTTCTGCCACCAGGGCATCCCAGGGCTTGTTGTCCTGGCCTTGCAGCAACGGCAACAACCGCGGGCCAAACTGGTGTTGCAGTGCGTTGCCAGTGGGGCAGGTGTTGAGGAAGGCATTCAGGCCTTCGTGGTACCACTGGAACAGGCGCTCCTGCGGCGTGCCCAGCAGGTAGGGAATATGCAGCTCAATGGTGTGTTTCTGGCCGATCCGGTCCAGGCGCCCGATGCGCTGCTCCAGCAAGTCGGGGTGCGCTGGCAGGTCGAACATCACCAGATGATGGGCAAACTGGAAGTTGCGCCCCTCGCTGCCGATTTCCGAACATACCAGCACCTGGGCGCCGAACTCTTCGTCGGCGAAGTACGCAGCGGCGCGGTCACGCTCAAGGATACTCATGCCTTCGTGGAACACCGATGCCGGTATGCCAGAGCGCACGCGCAGGGCGTCTTCCAGGTCCATCGCGGTTTCGGCGTGGGCGCAGATCACCAGCACCTTGGTGCGCTTGAGCATTTTCAGGGTGTCGATCAGCCAGTCGACCCGCGGGTCGAAGCGCCACCAGCGCTCATCGTCTGCCACCTCTCCCTGGGCCTGGAAGGCCACTTCGGGGTACAGCTCGGCATGCTCGCCGACCGGCAGGTTGCCGTACTGTTCTGGGGCGGGCAGCGGGTAGGCATGCAACTGCCGCTCCGGGAAGCCCTGGATTGCCGCACGGGTGTTGCGGAACAGGACACGACCGGTGCCGTGGCGGTCCAGCAGTTCGCGGATCAGGCGGGCGCTGGCCTGGGTGTCGCCATCGCTGACGGCAGCCAGCAACGCTTCGCCTTCGGCCCCGAGAAAGCCCTGGATGGTGGCATGGGCCTTGGGCGACAGGCGGCCGTCGTCCAGCAATTCCTGCACGGCCTCGGCCACGGGCCGATAGTGCTCGCTTTCGGCGCGGAAGGCGGCCAGGTCATGGAAGCGGTTAGGGTCCAGCAGGCGCAGGCGGGCAAAGTGGCTGTCTTGGCCCAGCTGCTCCGGCGTGGCGGTGAGCAGCAACACACCCGGGATCACCTGGGACAGTTGTTCGACCAAGGCATATTCGGCACTGGCCTGTTCTTCGTGCCAGACCAGGTGGTGAGCCTCGTCGACTACCATCAGGTCCCAGCCGGCAGCGAACATCGCATCCTGGGCCTTTTCATCCTCCACCAGCCATTCCAAGGCAACCAGTGCCAGCTGCGCGTCCTCGAAGGGGTTGCTGGCATCGCTTTCAATGAAGCGCTCGGCATCGAACAGGGCGACCTGCAGGTTGAAGCGGCGGCGCATTTCCACCAGCCACTGGTGCTGGAGGTTTTCCGGCACCAGGATGAGCACGCGGCTGGCACGGCCAGACAGCAACTGGCGATGAATCACCAGGCCGGCCTCGATGGTTTTACCCAGGCCCACTTCGTCGGCCAGCAGTACCCGAGGGGCGCTGCGGTCGGCGACCTCGCGGGCAATGTGCAATTGGTGCGCAATAGGTTGCGCGCGGCAACCGCCCAGGCCCCACAGCGCTGACTGCATCTGCTTGCTGGTGTGGTGCAGCGTGTTGTAGCGCAGGCTGAACCAGGGCAGCGGGTCGATCTGCCCGGCGAACAGGCGGTCGCTGGCCAGGCGGAACTGGATGAAGTTGGACAGCTGGGTTTCTGGCAGTGTGCGCGGCTGGTTCTGGCCGTCCAGGCCGTGGTAGACCATCAGGCCGTCGATGTCCTCGACTTCCCGTACGGTCAGCTTCCAGCCTTCGAAATGGGTGATCTGGTCGCCCGGGGAAAAGCGCACGCGGGTCAGCGGCGCGTTGCGCAGGGAGTACTGACGGGTATCGCCAGTGGCCGGGTAGAGCACGGTCAAGAGGCGGCCATCCTGCGCCAGGATGGTACCCAGGCCGAGCTCTGCTTCGCTGTCGCTGATCCAGCGTTGCCCCGGTTGATACTGCTGCGCCATACTGCCTGAACTCCCGCGATGAAAAAGCCGATTATGTTAACGGATCGGCCGGCCAGACCAAAGTGCCGAGTGCACCTTCTGGCGCCGAACGGTGATGGCAAATGCGTCATTCTAGCCGTTTCATCGCCTCATGCCGTGCTGCTCGAGGGTCGTTCATCAACATGTCTGCCAAGCATCACTGGACAAGCACTGGCCTGGTGGCTGGCTGCCTGTTGTTGGCCGCGTGCCAGCAGAAGAACTTCGAGACACTGCCTGCCATCCCCGTCGAGCAGTTGGAGGTGTTGGGGGTGCAGGCGCCGATCAAGAGCGTGCACTTTCGCGACCGTGATGGCGAAGGCTTGCTGGTGCTGAGCCGCAGCGATGGCCAGGCCAGCGACCCGGACAGCGAACAGGAAGTGGACAAGGTGGTGCTGAAAGCCACCCTGTACGGGCGCAGTGCAGAGCGCGAGGCATTCAAGCCCCGCTGGCAGATCGAACAGGAAACCACCTGCCCAGGCCTCGACCTGGATGTGGACTTCTACGCCGACGTCAGCGATGTCAGCGACCTCAATGGCGATGGCGTTGCGGAAGTGACCGTCGCCAGCCATGCATACTGCGGCGGGGGGATCGACCCCCACGACATCGCCATCGAGATGCGCGAGGGGCAGGCCGTCTACACCATCACCGGGCAGTCGCTGATTACCCCGGCCGGCGAGGAGCCGATAGGCGGCGAACGCGTGGACAGCGCTTCGCTCAAGGCCGCATCGGCGCAGGTTCGAGCCCATATGGATGCGGTGTGGCAGCAGGTGTACAAGCGGCCCTGGAGCGAAGTCAGCCCGCCAGCCGACGACGACCCGGATGACGAAGCCGAATAATTGTTGTCCATGACATCAAGGTCAATTCGCGCCTGCCGATACAGGAGCATAGGAGAACGTCCATGCTGCCACCGATCATCCCGCTCAGTGCCGTACCGGTGACCTCGCAACAGGACCCGGTAAAACCTACCCCGGATATCAAACCGGTGGTGCCTGCGCAGCCGGCTTCCGGCGAAAGCGCCATCGATCTCAAGCAGCAGCGCGACCCCCAGGAGCAGGAGCTGCTGCTGCGTGAAGAGCAGCGCCGTCAGCAACAGCGCCGGCGTCAGGGCGATCAGCAGCGTTTCAGTGCCGTGCCGGGTGACGAGGTCAATGCCGACAACACGGTGCCGGTGGCACCGTTGATGGGGGAGCCCGTGCGTCAGGGCCTGCTGGTTGATATCGAAGTCTGAGGCAGGGCTGGTCAGCGCCTGCCCCTGGCGTCATCATGCAATCTCCGTAGATCGTCGAGCCCGAGCATGAGCCAAGACAACCTCATCGATTTCGATGCCGAGCGCGCCAAGCGCGTGCATGACCTCAAGGAAAAGCGCCTGAACGAGATGCGCAACGCGTTCGAGCAGGCCTTGCCATTGAATGCCTCCAAGAAGAAGCCCAAGCGCAAGCCCAAGAAGCGCTGAAACTTGACGCAGGTCAAGCCTGCGCCTGCCTCCTGTGCCCGCCCCCGGGCACCCTCCATACCCATTGACACCGGTCAATTTTCCCCGCTCGCAGATTGGTTAACTTAGCCCCATCGGACAACGGCACACGAATGGAGGCCAGCATGTTCTTCGACAACGTGGTTATCGCAGGCGTGGTAACAGTTGGGTTGATGGTGGCTTTCTTTGCCGGTCTGGGCATTTTCATCTGGAAGGACTCGAACAAGCGCAAAGGGCGCTGACCTTTCAGGTACACGAGCACGCAAGGCATTTAGGGCGACTTCGGTCGCCCATTTTTTTGCCTGGAGGCTTTGTATTCAAGGGTGCGAGTGCGCTCAGCGTCGCTTGGCGTACGTGTCTTTCAACTTCATCGGGAGGTTAGGTGATGGCCATCACATCGCAGGACATCTGCAGCGCTGCCGAACAGCTCAAGGGTTTTGTCGGGTTCCATGGCAAGCGCGGCTGCCACATTGTGCGCTTTTCCGAGGATTCGTTCGGCATGGATGTCGCCGACGCCAGTATCACGCCGTGCAACGAGTTCGTCTGGCGCCACGAGCAGGGGCAGCGCATGGCGCTTTGCCGTGAACGGCTTGCCTTGCTGTTGGCGCAGCATGTGGATGACCGCCTGAATATCACTGAGCCTCTACGGGCCTACCTGCGCCGCAGTGACCTGCCCGAGATAGTGGCTGAGCGCAAGTTGCAGGCGGCTGCCCAGGTCAGCGGGCAAGGGACATGAGGTCTGGCATTTCGTGCAGTCCTTGCGTGCCAGCATGCAACCGGTGCGCGACCATTACTTGATCGCGGCCGGCGCCTTTGGCCGTATACAGCGCCCGGTCTGCCTGTTCCAGCCAGGTGTCGGAGGTATCAAGGTGGGCGCCGAACGGGCACAGGCCAATGCTGAGGCTGATGCGGAGGGTGGGCAGCTGCGGGTTGCGGTAGCTGCCAACCCGCTCGCGCAAGCGTTCCATCGCCTGGCAGGCCTGCGCCTCGCTGGTGTCTGGCAGGATCACGCAGAACTCATCGCCCCCGTAACGCCCGGCCTGGTCGCCCTCGCGCAGGGTGCGGCGCAGCTCGGCGCTCAATTGACGCAGCACGCAGTCGCCGATGACGTGGCCAAAGGTATCGTTGATTGCCTTGAAGTGGTCGATGTCGATCAGTGCAATGACTGCGTCGCTGCGGTGTTTCCTGCATTTCTGAAAGTTCAGCATCAGCAGGTCCTTCCAGGCGCCATGGTTGAGCAGCCCGGTCAGGCTGTCGGTAAGGCTCAGCGCGCCAAGCCTTCGCTTGTGCTCGGCAAGCTTGATTGCCAACTGATAGCAGACCCAGCCCAGCGCCATTGGATAGAGGGTGAGCATGGGCAGGCTGGCGTAGACTTGCAGCGTGGTGGCCTCAAGCTCCAGCCCGGGGCCGAGCAACAGTACAGCAACGGCCATACCGCCCAATTGCGCCAGTGCGCCGCGCCGCACCAGGCGTTTTCCGCCGGCCGACACGTTGTTCATGGTCATCATCGACAGCACGGTGACTGTCGGCAGTGGGTTGAAATGCATGGCTGCTGCCCAGAACCCGCCCATTAGCGAGTCGAGCACAAGGTTGCGCTGTTCTGCCTGGTAGGGCGCCTCGGAGCGTGCAGCCCATTGGTAGGCAAGGTGGGGCCATACCAGGCCATTGAACAGCATGAAAGCCCACACCCATGGAGGGGGCGAGAGCGGCGCCGTGCCTGCCATCACACACAATAAACCGATGCCCATGCCAAAAACACGCGGCAGGTAGATGCGCTTGGCGAATGAAAGGCCCTTGCCGGAGGGTGTGTTCATGGCTGTGGAATCTCTGTCAGGTAACCGTTTATCGCATAAATCGCATGAATATTGTGAAACAGTGTCGCGCCTCCGAACACTGGCCTTACAGGCCAATTCAAGGTTGATGCGATCACTGGCCGGGCGGGGTAGGGCTGGCTGTCGGCAACGGCTGCTAAGTGCAAGGGTTTGGGGCGCGGGAATCGGGAGGAGGGGGTGCCACCTGGTCCTGATGTGGGGCAGGGCCAGGTGGGCGAGGGTCAGCGTTGGTGAGTGGCGCGGTCCTGTTCTGACGCTTTTTCGTCCTCGAGCAGTTTCGACGGGGGCTTGCCGCTGTCGCTGCGTACCTGCGCGTGGCTGATGAGGGCGAAGATGAAACTGCCACCTATGATATTGCCTGCCAAGGTAGGCAGTGCAAAATGGAGCCAGAAGCTGCTCCAGGTTTCTTCGCCGGCCCACACCAGGTAGGACACCTCCACCGAACCCACCACGATGTGGGTGAAGTCGCCGAGTGCCATCAGGTAGGTAATAAGCAGGATGATCCAGATCTTGGCATTTTCCATGGACGGGATCATCCATACCATGGTGGCGATCATCCAGCCCGATACAATGCCCTTGGCGAACATCTGGCCAATGTCGTTCTCCATCACCTTGTGGCCCACCTCCAGGAAGGCAAGGTCGGTCTTGGTATCGAAGATCGGCAGCTCCAGCATTACCCATGCCACCAGCAGCGTGCCGGCGAGGTTGCCTGCCAGCACCACCCCCCACAGGCGCAGCAGGCGGCCGAAGTTCGCCAGGGTGGGCGTGGTCATTACCGGCAGTACAGCGGTGAGGGTGTTTTCGGTGAACAACTGCTGCCGCGCCAGGATGACTGCCAGGAACCCGGCGCTGTAACCGATGCTTGCAATGACCTGGGCGCTTTCGCCGTCGGGTAGGCGGGAATACAGCAGCCCCATGGCCATCAGCGACAAGCCCATGGACAACCCGGCTGCCAAGGCAGACCACCAAAGCGCAGCCAGGGTCCGTTCCAGTTCCTGATCGCCCTGAAGGCGTATGGTTTCGTGCAGCACCGCCGCCCTGGGCGGCTGGTTTACGCTGACTTCCTGCTGTTCATCCGCAGACAAGCCCGGGGTTTTCTCGCTGTGCGCGTCGCTCATCGCCGCTACGCTCCGTGGTGGGTTTCTCTACAGATCCACCGGGCCCTTATTTAGTTGCCGCGCAAGTGCCCGGGCACTGCAAAAGTTTTTTCAGATCAAGGTGTTGACTCCCAATTTAAACCGCGTATTATTCGCCACCTCGCAGCGATCAACGCTTCGGGGCGAGTCAGGTGTTGTTGAGTTTGATAGCTTCTCTGGAAGTCTTTGAAAAACCTCAAAATAAACGCTTGACAGCAAATGAGGAAAGCGTAGAATGCGCGCCTCG
>NZ_JACVVF010000017.1:0-108440 GCF_016648095.1 Pseudomonas sp. S32 | reverse complement strand
ACGTAGGAGCGAGCGCAGCTCGCGATGCGCCGCGCGGGCGGCGCTCGGTCTTACAGGCGAAACAATCGTCAAGGCGGACACCTTAGCCGCCTCAACATCCCCCCATCAAGGCAGCAACACAGTCGACCCAACCGTCCTGCGCGCCGACAGCTCCGCCTGCGCCTTGGCCGCCTCGCTCAGCGGATACCGCTGCTGGATATCCACCACCAGCTTGCCGCTGGCAATCATCGCAAACAGGTCATCGGCCATGGCCTGGGTGTTCTGCGCGTTGTTGGCGTAGGTCGCCAAGGTTGGCCGGGTCACGTACAGCGAGCCTTTCTGCGACAGAATCCCCAGGTTGACCCCGCTCACCGCACCCGAGGCATTGCCGAAGCTCACCATCAAACCCCGTGGCTGCAGGCAGTCCAGCGAGGTCAGCCAGGTGTCGGCACCCACGCCGTCATACACCACCTGGCACTTCTTGCCGTCGGTCAGCTCCAGCACGCGCTGGGCGACGTCTTCGTGGCTGTAATCGATGGTCGCCCATGCACCGAGGGCCTTGGCCCGTTCGGCTTTTTGCGCGGAGCTGACGGTGCCGATCAACTTGGCACCCAGCGCCTTTGCCCACTGGCAGGCCAATGAGCCTACACCGCCCGCCGCCGCATGGAACAGGATCACGTCGCCAGGCTGTACGGCGTAGGTTTGCTTGAGCAGGTACTGCACGGTCAAACCCTTCAGCATTACCGCTGCGGCCTGCTCGAAGCTGATAGCGTCCGGCAGCTTGACCAGGTTGGCCTCTGGCAACGTGTGCACCTCGCTGTACGCCCCCAGTGGGCCACCAGCATGGGCCACGCGGTCGCCCACCTTGAGGCGGGTAACGCCCTCGCCCACGGCTTCCACCACACCCGCTGCCTCGGTACCCAGGCCCGATGGCAGTGATGGTGGCGCGTACAGCCCGCTGCGGAAATAGGTATCGATGAAGTTCAGGCCGACTGCATGGTTGCGCACGCGCACTTGCTGCGGGCCGGGCGCGGCGGGCTCGAACTCCACCCACTGCAGCACTTCAGGGCCGCCGTGCTGGCTGAACTGGATACGCTTGGCCATCTGCTACTCCTGGTTTCGGGATCGGGAAAGGCCTTCTATCGGACGCCTTTGCTTGACTGCCGTCAACTGCGGTGTGCCGGCCGGCGATGGTATGCTACGCGCGAATTCTTCCCTGCCCGTTCCTGGTGACCCGATGATTAGCCGCACCGAGGCCGTGAAAGCCTACCTGCTCGACCTGCAAGACCGCATTTGCTCTGCCCTCGAAACCGAAGACGGCGGCGCCCGCTTCGTCGAGGACGCCTGGGTGCGCGAAGCCGGTGGCGGGGGCCGTACGCGGGTGATTGGTGACGGTCAGGTGATTGAAAAAGGCGGGGTCAACTTTTCCCATGTGTTCGGCACCGGCCTGCCGCCGTCGGCCAGTGCCCACCGCCCTGAGCTGGCCGGCCGTGGCTTCCAGGCGCTGGGCGTATCGTTGGTGATCCACCCGCACAACCCGCATGTGCCCACCTCCCACGCCAATGTGCGCTTTTTCATTGCCGAGAAAGAAGGTGAAGAGCCGGTGTGGTGGTTCGGCGGTGGCTTCGACCTCACGCCCTTCTACGGCATCGAAGAAGACTGCATCCACTGGCACCGCGTGGCAGAGCAGGCCTGCGCGCCGTTCGGTGCCGACGTTTACCCCCGCTACAAGGCCTGGTGCGACCGCTACTTCCACCTCAAGCACCGCGGCGAGCCACGGGGCATCGGCGGCCTGTTCTTCGATGACCTCAACGAATGGGACTTCGACACCTGCTTCGCCTTTATCCGCGCCATCGGTGATGCCTACATCCAGGCGTATGTGCCAATCGTGCAACGTCGCAAGGCTATGGCCTACACCGCGCAGCAGCGTGAGTTCCAGGAGTTCCGCCGTGGCCGTTACGTGGAATTCAACCTGGTGTATGACCGTGGCACGCTGTTTGGCCTGCAATCGGGTGGGCGTACCGAATCGATCCTGATGTCGCTGCCGCCCCAGGTCCGCTGGGGTTACGACTGGAAGGCCGAACCGGGTACCGAGGAAGCGCGCCTGACCGAATACTTCCTGCAAGACCGTGACTGGCTTGGCCAGTAAGCCCGTGGCAACCCAAGGAGCCGTCATGGACCAGTACGTTGTGTTTGGCAACCCCATTGGCCACAGCAAGTCGCCACTTATCCACCGCCTGTTTGCCGAGCAGACTGGCGAATACCTGGAGTACGCCACCTTGCTGGCACCGCTGGACGCGTTCAGTGATTGCGCCTGGGGTTTCTTCAAACAAGGTAGCGGCGCCAACGTCACGGTACCCTTCAAGGAAGAGGCCTACCGCCTGTGCGACAGCCTCACACCCCGTGCCCAGCGCGCCGGTGCGGTGAACACCCTCAGCAAGCTGGAAGACGGCACGTTGCAGGGCGATAACACCGATGGCGCTGGCCTGGTGCGTGACCTTACGGTGAATGCGGGTGTTGAGCTGGCCGGCAAGCGCATTCTTATCCTCGGTGCCGGCGGCGCCGTGCGGGGTGTACTGGAGCCGCTCCTGGCGCACAAGCCGCAGTCGGTGGTAGTCGCCAACCGCACGGTGGAAAAGGCCGAGCAACTGGCGCATGAGTTCGATGAACTTGGGCCGGTGGTGGCCAGCGGTTTTGCCTGGCTGCATGAGCCGGTGGACCTGATCATCAACGCCACCTCGGCGAGCCTGGCAGGTGAGCTGCCACCGATTGCCGACAGCCTTGTCGAGGCGGGGCGTACGGTCTGCTACGACATGATGTACGCCAAGGCGCCCACGCCGTTTTGCCAGTGGGCAGCCAACCTGGGCGCGGCGAAGGTGCTGGACGGCTTGGGCATGCTGGCCGAGCAGGCGGCTGAGGCGTTCTTCATCTGGCGTGGCGTGCGGCCTGATACTGCACCGGTGCTGGCGGAGTTGCGCCGGCAGCTGGCGCGGGGTTGAGGGTGCCCGGGGCTGCTTTGCTGCCCCTTCGGGCTGAGGCGCTCATTCTGCGAAACGTATGGGGCACCGGTCGGCGCCTTCCAGCTTCTGCAAATCTTCGACTACGTGCGTCTTGGCGTGATGCAGGGTCAAGCTGCCACCTAGCCGCTGCAAGCGCCGCGCCTCCCGGTGCAGCATATCCACACCCGAGTAGTCGATGAAGTTCACCTGCCGGGCATCGATCACCACATGCGGCCCCTGGCAGCGTTGCAACCTCACCTGCAGATAATGCGCCGCGCCAAAGAAGATCGACCCGCCCACGCGCAGCACATCCGCGTCCCCTTCCCGGCTCTGCTGCACCCGGGGCCGGGAGGTGCGCTTGAGGTAGAAGAACAGCGACGCCAGTACCCCGGCGTAGATGGCTGTCTGCAGTTCGAGCAACAAGGTGGCGGCGGCGGTCAGTGCCATCACCAGGAACTCCGAGCGGCTGACGCGCAGCAGTGCGCGTATTGCCTTGTGGTCCACCAGCCCCCAGCAAATCAACAGGATGCTACCGGCCATGGCCGGGATGGGCAGCTGCGCGATCAACCCTGCCCCCGTCACGGCGAACACCGCCACCCACAGCGCCGAAAACACGCCTGCCATGGGCGAGCGAGCGCCGGCCTCGTAACTCAGGCCCGAGCGGGTGAACGAGCCTGCAGACAGGTAGCCCGAGCAAAAGGCGCCAGCGATGTTCGACAGGCCCTGTGCGCGGATTTCCTGGTCGGGGTCGATCATCTGCTCCGAGCGTGCCGACAGCGAACGGGCAATCGACAGGCTGGTAACCAGCCCCAACATGCCCACCGCCACAGCACTTGGCAGTAGCCGCAGGATCAGTTCCACATCAAGCAGAGGCAGTGGGCTGAATGGAGGCAGTTGCCCGGTGAACGCTGCCACACGTGGCACATGGCCGAAGTACCCTGGTAGCACCCAGGCCAGCACTCTCACCACCACCAGGCTGATCAGCAGGCTGGGCCAGCGTGGGCGCCAGAGCTTGAGGGTGACGCCCAGCACCACCGTGGCCACACCCAGCAGCAAGGATGGCAGGTCTACCTCCCCGGCGTGGTGGGCCAGTTCCTGAACGGTCTTCAATGCCGTGGCCTGGCTGGCCAGGTCCATGCCCAGCAGGTTGGGCAATTGCCCCAAGGCAATCACGATGGCTGCGCCGAGGGTGAAACCCAGTACCACGGAATGGGAAACGAAGTTGACCACTGCCCCGAACCGCAGCAGCCCCAGCAGCCACTGAAAAGCGCCGCCAAGGAACGTCAGCAGCAGCACCAAGGTAACGTAGTCGGCGCTGCCAGCCACGGCCAGTGGGCTGATGCTGGCGTAGAGCACCACGGAAATGGCAGCGGTGGGCCCGCAGATCAGGTGCCAGGACGAGCCCCACAGGCAGGCCACCAGCACGGGGACGATGGCGGCGTACAAGCCGTACTCGGCGGGCAAGCCGGCGATCAATGCATAGGCAATGGATTGTGGCAGGGCCAGGATTGCACCGCTCAGCCCCACCAGCAGGTCCTGGCGCAGGCTGCGACCCGATTGACGGGGTAGCCAGCTCAGGAACGGCAGCAGGTGCAGAATGCGATGCATGAGTTATCCACAATGTTAGAAAAAACCTGGCCCCCACAGATACCCCGCACTACGGGGTATTACAGCTTGGCTTTGACAGCCTCCACGGCATTGCCATCAGCTTTGGTTGTAACCCCGGCCAACCACCCGTCCAGCAACTCGGGGTGCGCTTTGACCCAGGCCTTGGCGGCTTCATCGAAGCTGATCTTCTGGTCCAGCACATTGGCCATGATGCTGTTTTCCATGTCCAGTGTGAACTTCAGGTTACCCAACAGCTTGGCAGCATTGGGGCAAGCCTGTGGGTAACCTTTGCGCGTTAGCGTGTAGACATCGCCTTTGCTGCCAAACCATTGCTCGCCCCCTGTGAGGTAATGCATGTTCAGCTTTACGTTCATGGGGTGCGGTGTCCAGCCCAGGAAGGTGATGAACTGCTGCTTTTTCACCGCGCGATCAACCTGCGCCAGCATTCCTTGTTCGCTGGATTCCACCAGCTTCCATTGCCCCAGGTTGAACGCGTTCTTGTCGATGATCTCTTTCAGCGACAGGTTGGCCGGCGCCCCGGAGCCAATGCCATACAGCTTCTTGTCGAACTTGTCGGCGTGCTTTTGCAGGTCGGCGAAGTCCTTCACCCCGGCATTCCACACGTAGTCCGGCACTGCCAGGGTGAACTCGGTGCCTTCAAGGTTGCGCGACAGCTGTAGAACATCGCCGTTGGCGACGAACTTGTCATGAAAACCTTGCTGCGCTGGCATCCAGTTGCCGAGGAAGGCGTCGACTTGCCCATCCTTCAGGCCGCCGTAGATGATCGGTACGGCCAGGCTGTCGACCTTGACCTTGTAGCCCAGGCTTTCCAACAGCAGGCGGGCGACGGCATTGGTGGTGGCGATATCACTCCAGCCGGGGTCGGCCATTTTCACGGTGGTGCATTGGTCGCTGCTGTCAGCGGCGTGAGCGGTGACGGTGCCCAGGCCGATGGCCAGGGTCAACATGGTAGCGGAGAACTTGTGCATGGCGGCCTCTCTTCTCAATCCATGGGTGCGGGCTGTGGGTAACGTGCCTTGCGCTCGAGGTCATCGAGATCGATGTGGTTACGCATGTACTGTTGGCTGGCGTCCACCATGGGTTGGTGGTCCCAGCTTTTCAGTTTGCCGATGGCCAGTGCCTGGGCGACCAGGCGGCGGCGGCGCTGGCTGGCCAGCACCTGCTGGCGCAGGGCGGGTATGTCCCAGCGCTGGCGGGCTTCCTCGACAAATGCCTGCAGCAGCGCCTGATGGTCCGGGCTGCCGGTGAGGTTCTCCCGCTCGTGCGGGTCGTGGCTCAGGTCATAGAGTAAACAAGGGTCGTCTTCGCTGTACACGAACTTGTAGGCACCACGGCGGATCATCACCAGCGGGCCCACGGTGCCTTCGGCCATGTATTCGCCAATCACTTCATCGTGGCCGCCGTGCCCTTGCAGGTGGCCAAGCAGGGAGCGGCCATCCAGGTGCAGGTTTTTATCCACAGCACCACCGGCCAGCTCCACCAGGGTGGGTAACAAGTCGCAGGTTGATACGGACGCATCGACATGGGCAGGCTTGAAGCGCTTTGGTGCATGGACCAGCAGGGGCACCCTGGCGGACATCTCGAACCAGTGCATCTTGTACCAGAGGCCGCGCTCGCCAAGCATGTCGCCGTGGTCGCCGGAAAACACGATCAGCGTGTCATCGGCCAGGTTGCATTCTTCGAGGGTTTGCAGCAGCTGGCCGATGTTGTCGTCGATGTAGCTGCAGGCGCCGAAGTAGGCTCGGCGGGCATCGTGGACCTTCTCTTCAGGCAACGCCTTGTACCAGAGGTCGTACACCTTCAGCAGGCGCTGCGAATGGGGGTCCAGCTCTGCCTGGCTCAACTCGGCGCGGGGCATGGGGATCTCCACACCTTCGTAGCGATCCCAGTAGCGCTTAGGAATGGTGTAGGGATCGTGCGGGTGGGTCATGGACACCGTCAGGCAGAACGGCCGGCCATCGTTTTCACGCACATGGTCGTACAGGTACTGGCGGGCTTTGAACACCACCTCATCGTCGAAATCCAGCTGGTTGGTGCGCACGGACGGCCCAGCTTGCAGCACCGACGACATGTTGTGGTACCAGCTGGGGCGCACGTCGGGCTCGTCCCAGTTCACTGCCCACCCGTAGTCGGCCGGGTAGATGTCGCTGGTCAACCGTTCTTCATAGCCGTGCAACTGGTCCGGGCCGCAAAAATGCATCTTGCCCGACAGCGCCGTGCGGTAGCCCAGGCGGCGCAGGTAGTGGGCATACGTGGGCACGTCAGCAGGGAAGTCGGCAGCATTGTCGTAGGCGCCGATACGGCTGGGCAGCTGGCCACTCACCAGGGTGAACCGCGAGGGGGCACACAGTGGGCTGTTGCAGTAGGCCGAATCGAATACCACGGCCTGCTCGGCCAGGCGGCTGAGGTGGGGCATCTGGATGGGGGATGGGCCGTAGATGGGCAGCAGCGGCGCCGCCATCTGGTCGGCCATGATGAACAGGATATTGGGGCGCGTCATGGGAAGCTTCCATCGTCGAGGGTTATGCGAACCGCTTGCGTACCAAGATGCGACTGTGGATAACATGGGTAAAGCCCATGGCGGGCAATGACTGGGATAAGCTGCGCTTATGTTTGAGCATTTGGCCGACGTGTCTCTGGATACCTTGCGCGTGTTCGAGGCTGCGGCGCGATTGAACGGGTTTACCGCAGCCGCGTTGGAGCTGGGCACTACTCAGCCAGCGGTCAGCCAGCAGGTAAAACGCCTGGAAGCGCAGCTAGGCACCCGCTTGTTCGACCGCATTTATCGCGGCATCGAGCTAACCGAGGCTGGCCAACTGCTGTTCGAGCACGTGAGCCAGGCCATGCACACGCTGGATGACGGGATCGCCCAGGCCAGTGGGCGTGATCAGCGTGAGGTGTTGCAGGTGGCGACCGATTTTGCTTTCGCCGCCTTTTGGCTGATGCCCCGCCTGCAGCGTTTTCATGAGGCTTATCCACAGGTGGATGTGAGCCTGGTGACCGGGGAACGTAGCCAAGGCATGTTGCGCCCGGACATCGATGTGGCCGTGCTGTTCGGCGATGGCCGCTTCCGCCAGGGGGAAAGCCGCTGGCTGTTCGATGAAGAGGTTTTCCCCGTGTGCAGCCCTGGGCTGATCGGTGGCAAACCCTTGTCAGCCGAGGCCTTGCAACGTTTGCCCCTGTTGCACCTGAAGGGCGAGCAGTCCAGCCGCTGGTTCGACTGGGCGGGGGTGTTTCGTGGGTTGGGTGTGGCCAGCCCGCCGCCGCCGGGGCAGCTACGCTTCGACAACTACACATTGCTGATTCAGGCTGCCATTGCCGGGCAAGGGGTGGCGATCGGCTGGGGGCACCTGGTGGACAGCCTGGTGGACCAAGGCCTGCTCTGCCGGCCACTGCAAGGCAGCCTGCGGTCGGCACGCGGGTACTACGCCGTGCTGCCGCCGCGCAAGCGCCGTGGTGCGCTGATAGAACGCTTTGTAAGCTGGTTGGAGCAGGAGCGCGAGCGGTGATTTCCAGGGCGCTCATCGGTTTTGGCCGGGTATAGTCATGGCCATTGCAGCAGCGGAGGTAAGCATGCAGAGAATCAAGGGTTACCACGCCCACGTTTATTACGATGCCGCCACCCTGGAGCAGGCCCGTGAGCTCTGCGAGGAAGCCGCGCGGCTGTTCCCGGTGACCATGGGCCGCCTGCACCAGAAGCGAGTGGGGCCGCACCCGGACTGGAGTTGCCAGCTGGCGTTCGAGCCGGAAATCGTCGGCGTGGTATTGCCGTGGCTGGCGCTCAACCGCAAGGGGTTGGTGGTGTTCATGCACCCGCTGACCGGGGATGAGCTGGCCGACCACCGCGATCATGCGATCTGGATGGGGGCGGTGCGCCCGCTGGACCTTTCGCTATTCGGTGAATAGTGCCCGGGCTGCCCTTACTGCCAGCTTACTGGCAGTAAGGGCAAGCCAGCTTAGCGCCGCGCGCCGCGCACGCCTTCTGCCAGCGCCGCACACAGGCTGAGCACGTCATCTACAGCCTGTTCCGGGCGCTCGGCCTGGGCGATCTTGTCCACCAGTGCCGAACCCACTACCACGCCATCGGCCAGGCGTGCGATGGCGGCGGCCTGCTCGGGAGTACGAATGCCGAAACCAACGCTGATCGGCAGGTCGGTGTGCCGACGCAGGCGCGCAATGGCTTCGCTGACGTGCTCGGTTGTGGCCGAGCCTGCGCCGGTCACACCTGCTACCGACACGTAGTAGACAAACCCGGAACTGCGCTCCAGTACCCGTGGCAGGCGCTGATCGTCGGTGGTCGGGGTGGTCAGGCGGATGAAATCTATGCCGGCAGCCTGGGCGGGGCTTGCCAGTTCGGCGTCGTGCTCGGGCGGCAGGTCGACAATGATCAGGCCATCGACACCGGCTTGCTTGGCCTGGGCGACGAAGGCTTCGACGCCAAAGCGGTGGATCGGGTTGTAGTAGCCCATCAGCACGATGGGCGTGGTCTGGTTGCCGGTACGGAAGTCACGCACCATTTGCAGCGTCTTGGCCAGGGTCTGCCCGGCCTCCAGGGCGCGCAGGGTTGCCAGCTGGATGGCCACACCGTCAGCCATCGGGTCGGTGAACGGCATGCCCAGTTCGATTACGTCCGCGCCCGCTGCAGGCAGGCCCTTTAGAATTTGCAGCGACGCATCGTAGCCCGGGTCGCCGGCGGTGATGAAGGTGACCAGTGCCGAGCGCCCTTCGGCTTTCAGCTCGGCGAAGCGTTGTTCAAGACGGCTCATGCCTGTTTCTCCTGGGCGGCCATGTGGCTCATGACGGTTTGCATGTCTTTGTCGCCGCGGCCCGAGAGGCACACGACCATCAGGTGATCCTTGGGCAGGCTGGGCGCGCGCTTGATGGCTTCGGCCAGGGCGTGGGCGCTTTCCAGGGCCGGGATGATGCCCTCCAGGCGGCAGGACGCATGGAATGCATCCAGCGCCTCGTCATCGGTGATGCTGACGTACTCCACCCGTTTCACTTCGTGCAGGTAGGCATGCTCCGGGCCGATGCCGGGGTAGTCCAGGCCTGCGGAAATGGAGTGGGCATCGGTAATCTGGCCGTCGGCGTCTTGCAACAGGTAAGTGCGGTTGCCGTGCAGCACGCCCGGTACGCCCCCGTTCAGGCTGGCAGCGTGCTTGTCGGTGTGCACGCCGTGGCCACCCGCTTCAACGCCGATGATCTGCACGCTTGGTTCTTCGAGGAACTCGTGGAACAGGCCCATGGCATTGGAGCCCCCGCCGACGCAGGCGACCAGGCTGTCGGGCAGGCGGCCTTCCTTTTCCTGCAACTGGGCGCGGGTTTCCTTGCCGATGATCGACTGGAAGTCGCGGACCATGGCTGGGTACGGGTGCGGGCCGGCTACGGTGCCGATCAGGTAGAAGGTGTCTTCCACGTTGGTGACCCAGTCACGCAGCGCCTCGTTCATGGCGTCTTTCAGGGTGCCGGTGCCGGCGGTGACCGGCACGATTTCAGCGCCCAGCAGGCGCATGCGGAACACGTTGGCCTGCTGCCGCTCGATGTCGGTGGCGCCCATGTAGATCACGCAAGGCAGGCCGAAGCGCGCCGCCACGGTGGCAGTGGCCACACCGTGCATGCCAGCGCCGGTTTCGGCGATCAGGCGCTTCTTGCCCATGCGCTTGGCCAGCAGCACCTGGCCGATGCAGTTGTTCACCTTGTGGGCGCCGGTGTGGTTCAGCTCTTCACGCTTGAAGAAGATTTTTGCACCGCCGCAGTGTTCGGTCAGGCGTTCGGCAAAATACAGCGGGTTTGGCCGGCCGATGTAATCGCGCTGGAAGTACGCCAGCTCTTCGAGGAATGCAGGGTCTGCCTTGGCAGCTTCGTACTCGCGGGCCAGGTCCAGCACCAGCGGCATGAGGGTTTCGGCCACGTAGCGGCCACCGAACGAGCCGAACAGGCCGTTGGCGTCTGGGCCGGGGCGGTACTGGGACTGGGTCATGGGGCGCTCCAAGGCATATCGAATGAATGATGGGCTTTACTGTAACCACGGCAGGCGCCGCTGAAAACCGATAAGATTGCGCAAACTTGTCAGAAAAACTCACAGGTAACATGGCCCAGGATCTCCCTCCCCTCAATGCCCTGCGGGCATTTGAAGCCACTGCCCGGCTTAACAGCGTAAGCCTGGCGGCCGAAGCGCTGCATGTCACACATGGCGCGGTAAGCCGGCAGATCAAGGTGCTGGAGACGCACCTGGGCGTTGCCCTGTTCGTCAAGGACGGGCGCGGTATCAAACTCACAGATGCCGGCATTCGCCTGCGCGATGTGAGTGGCGAAGCCTTTGACCGGCTGCGCAGCGTGTGCGGTGAGCTTGGCCGCGAGGGTGACCAGGCGGCGTTCGTGCTTGGCTGTTCAGGCAGCCTGCTGGCGCGCTGGTTCATCCCCAGGTTGGGGCGCTTGAAGGCTGACTTGCCGGAGTTACGCCTGCACTTGTCAGCCGGTGAGGGTGACCTGGACCCGCGTCGCCCCGGCCTGGATGCCCTGTTGGTGTACGCCGAGCCACCATGGCCTGCCGACATGCACGTGCATGTACTGGCCGAGGAACGTATCGGGCCGGTGCTCAGCCCACATTTTGCCGGCTTCTCACGGCTGCAAGGGGCACCCGTTGACCGCCTGCTGGACGAAGCGCTGCTGCACACCACGTCGCGCCCACAGGCGTGGCCAACCTGGGCGATGGAGCATGGGCTGGACCCAAAGGGTATCCACTATGGCCAGGCGTTCGAGCACCTGTACTACTTGCTGGAAGCTGCCTGCGCGGGGCTGGGCGTGGCGATTGCGCCGCAGGCATTGGTGGCGGATGACTTGCGTGCTGGCCGCTTGAGCGCGCCATGGGGGTTTACGCGTACACCCGCAGCATTGGCGCTGTGGGTGCCACGGCGCGCCGCAGATGGGCGCGCCGAGCAGCTGGCGCGTTGGCTACGCGCCGAATTGGCCAGGCAGAGCGCTTAGTTGCGCTTGCACAGCAGGTAGGCCGCCAGCAGGCCCAGCGCGCCAATGGCGACGCCGGCGGTGGTGTAGGGGTGTTCCTGGGCATAGTCGCGGGTGGCGATGCCGGTTTGACGGGTGCGGTGTTTCACTTCTTCGTAGGCGTCGCTTACCAGGCTACGGGAATGGCGCAGTGCTGTTTCGGCGTTGCTGCGGATGGCCTTCAGGGATTTCTGCGACTCTTCCGAGGCGTCATTCTTGAGGTTTTCCAGGCTTTTCAGAAGGCTCTCGATCTCGGCTTCCATGCTTTCCAGGGATGTTTTTCGCAGCGAGTTGCGTGGCATGTTGACTCTCCTTCGCGTTGTGGGCTGTAGAAAATGCGACTGCTGCGCGGGGCGAAAGTGCGATCGAACTTTCTGTTGGTTTATCGGCTCGCAGGTAAACCAGGCCTGCCTGAGAGGCTCCAGGTCAATATCCGAGGAGAGAGCACATGTCCGATCACCACACGTACAAAATGGTCGAGTTGGTAGGTTCGTCCACCAGCAGCATCGAGGACGCGATCCAGAATGCGCTGGCGGAGGCGTCCAAGAGCATCAAGATGCTCGAATGGTTCGAGGTGGTCAGCACCCGTGGGCATATTCGCGACAACAAGGTCGAGCACTTCCAGGTCACGATGAAAGTCGGTTTCCGCATCACCAACAGCTGACACATTTCCAAGCTGGAAGCGCCTGGCGCTATGGGGTATCAATACGGGAGGCGCCTGACCGGGCGCCTTTTCCGATTTCATTGCACAAGGAAAGCGAGTAATGAACAAACTGATTCTGGCGCTGGGCCTGATGAGCCTGGCCGGTGGTGCGCTGGCGGCTGGCAAGCCTTGCGAGGAGCTCAAGGCTGAAATCGCGGCCAAGCTGGATGCCAAGGGTGTTCAGGGGTACTCCCTGGAAGTCGTCAACAAAGGCGAGCCTGCAGGCAAGGTTGTAGGCAGCTGTGAAGGCGGCACCAAGGAAATCGTGTACCGCCGCAGCTAACGTCGCCGTCAATCGCCGGCAAGCCGGCGATTGGCAGGGGTCAATGGCCCGCTTGCAACGCCTGCGCCAGCAATTCATACGACCTGATGCGATCCGCATGCTCATACAGGTCACACGTGAACATCAGCTCATCCGCCCCAGTCTGCTCCAGCAGCACCTCAACCTTGGCTCGGACTTTCTGCGGGCTGCCTATCATCGCCAGGCCCAGGAAGCTGCCCACCGCATCGCGCTCATGGGGTAGCCACAAGCCGTCCATGCTCTCGACCGGGGGTTTTTGCATCAGGCTCTGCCCACGGATCAGTGACAGGATGCGCTGGTACACCGAGGTAGCCAGGTATTCGGCTTTTTCGTCTGTTTCCGCCACCACCATGGGGATACCCAGCATCACGTAGGGCTTGTCCAGCGCAGTGGATGGCTTGAAGTGGTTGCGGTACACACGAATGGCCTCATGCATGTAACGCGGGGCAAAGTGCGAGGCGAACGCATAGGGCATGCCGCGCATGCCTGCCAGTTGGGCACTGAACAGGCTGGACCCGAGCAGCCACATGGGCACTTCGGTGTCATGCCCTGGCACTGCAATAACCTTCTGGTCGTCGGTGCGCGGGCCCAGGTAGCGTGCCAGTTCTTCTACGTCCTCCGGGAAGTCGTCCGCGCTGCCGGCCCGGTCGCGGCGCAGCGCGTAGGCGGTCATCTGGTCGGACCCCGGCGCGCGGCCCAGGCCCAGGTCGATGCGCCCTGGGTACAGGCTGGCCAGCGTGCCGAACTGCTCAGCCACCACCAATGGTGCATGGTTGGGCAGCATGATGCCGCCAGACCCCACGCGGATGCGCGAAGTACCGCCTGCCAGGTAACCGATCAGCACCGAGGTGGCCGAACTGGCAATGCCGTCCATGTTGTGGTGTTCGGCTACCCAGAAACGGTTGTAGCCAAAACGCTCGACATGCTGCGCCAGGTCCAGCGAGTTGCGCAACGACTGGGCTGGGCCAGCGTCGGCACGTACCGGTACCAGGTCGAGGGTGGAAATGTTCAGATCACGCAACTGCGTCATGGAGCCTCCGCAAAAAGTGGTTGGCCAGAAGCCTTATTGACTGTGTATGGGCGCAATCGTTGGATTCAATGCCTGCGGTCAGATTGCGCTGAACTCTCAAGCAGCAGCGTGCCTCTGAACCCTTAGGTATGTAACCAATGACCAGGAGGCATCATGAAAAAGACAGCATCGGCGATCTGGCAAGGTGGTCTGAAAGACGGTAAAGGCCTGCTTTCTACCGAAAGCGGCGCCCTCAAGCAGAACCCCTATGGTTTCAACACCCGCTTCGAAGATACCCCGGGCACCAACCCGGAAGAATTGATCGGCGCTGCACACGCGGGCTGCTTCTCGATGGCCCTGTCGATGATGTTGGGCGACGCAGGTTTGACGCCTGAGCGTATCGACACCGCTGCAGAAGTCACGCTGGACAAGCAACCGGATGGTTTTGCGATCACGGCTGTTCACTTGGTACTGAGGGCCAAGGTGCCAGGTGCAAGTGCCGAGCAGTTTGAGGAGATCGCCAACAAAGCCAAGGCCGGTTGCCCGGTATCCAAAGTGCTTAACGCAAAAATTACCCTGGATGCCAGCCTGGTTGGCTGATGCATGAATCGGGGGCGGTTTGCGGTAATCTAGCAACCCTCGGCAGCATCGCTGCCACTACAGGAGCCGCCCCCATGATTCGCCTCGCAGTCGCTGTTTTCGCCTCTTTCACTGCAACCTGCACATTAGCGGCGGTAAAGCCCTGCGAAGAGCTGAAAGCGGAGATCGAAGCGAAGATCCAGGCGCAGGGCGTTGCGTCCTACACGCTTGAAATCGTGCCGAATAGCGAGGTGCAAGACCCCAACATGGTGGTCGGGACCTGTAACGGCGGCACCCAGAAGATCATCTACCAAAAGAACGATCAGTAACCGCACACGTTATCGCGGCAGCCATGCCCCTGGATCAGGGGATACAAAAGACCTGGCTCGGCTTGTTCACCACTACTGTGCGGCTGGCGTCATAAAGCAGTACCTGCGGCTCCATCACCGGTGCCCGCGCTTCCAGCCGGTAGCGTTCCCCCGCCTTGAAGTCGTTGAAGCGCACGGTTAGGTAGCAGGTTCGCTCCCTGGGGTCGGTGGTAAAGCCGCCTGCGTAAATCTCGTAATCGAAGCGCACCACCAGTTCGTGCTTGCCGGGGGTTACCTGGAAGTAGCGGCCATCGTCCAGGCGCTTGCCATCGAGCCGATCAGCCATGATGACCCTGCCAGGGGTCATGGTGTACAAGTCGACCCAGGCTTGCTTGGGGTCTACCGGGGGCAGTGGGCTGGCGCAAGCGCCCAGTGCACTGAGGGCGATCAGCATCATGGGCTGGCGCATGGCGGGTTTCTCATTTGCAATGTACAGGCTCTAAGCATAGCGCCGTTGCGCGCTTCAGGTGCGTTGGCAACCCGCTGGCAGCCCTTGGCCTACCAGTTTTTGCTGGTGGTCATACAGTTTGATCCACGGCCTGAAGCCAATGCTGCCCGCCTGCAACTGGTAACGCTGGCCGGCATTGAAGTCGTTGAATGCCAGCTTGATTTGGCAATCACGCCACAGCGGCTCTTTCACAGGCCCGATATTGCTGGGCGTGACCGGGAACTGATAGCGCACGGTCAGCTCATGGTTACCGGGCTGCACTTCGAAGTAGCGGCTGTCGGCCCAGTCGCGCTCATCTACCTGGAGCGCATCAAGGGACGTATCTTTGCGGGGTTTAAGGTCGATCCAGGCCTGGTTCGGGTCAGGGTCCGGCAAGGTGGAGCAGGCCGAAACCATCAGCAGTGACCCAGCAACCCATAGTGCACGCATGGCGAATTTCCCCTTTGGCGAGATAGTCTTCAGGCAAACAGGCCGTGAGTGAATCAGGATGGTTGAACGTTCATATTTGCAGCGCTCAGGCCCTGGGCCACTCGACCGCGTTTTCACCCTGTTGGTTCCGCTGTTGGCAGCTGCTCTGCTGAACGGCTGCACCAGCGCCCGCTATTACGGCCAACTGGCCGAGGGGCAGTGGGCGCTGTTGCGTGCGCGCCAGCCGGTGGCACAGGTGGTGGCTGACCCCGCCACACCTTCCGCATTGCGCGCACGCCTGCTGCACGCGCAGCAAGCGCGGGACTTCGCCAGCCAGCAGTTGCACTTGCCCGACAACCGCAGTTACCGGGTGTACGCCAACCTGGGCCGCCCGTTCGTGGTATGGAATGTGTTCGCCACCCCCGAGCTTTCCCTGCAACCTGTTACCCACTGTTTTCCAATCGCGGGCTGCGTGGCCTATCGGGGCTACTATCGCCAGGGCGCCGCCCGTGGTGCGGCGGCGTTGATGCGCGAGCAGGGCCTGGATGTGTATGTCGGCGGCGTCGAGGCTTATTCGACACTGGGCTGGTTCGACGACCCGATCCTGTCCTCCATGGTGGGCTGGAGCGATGAGCGGCTGGCCACGCTGATTTTCCACGAGCTGGCCCACCAGCGTGTCTACGTGCAGGATGACACGGCGTTCAACGAGTCGTTTGCGACCTTCGTCGAGCAGCAAGGCACGCGCCAGTGGCGGCTGGCAAGGGGGCTTGCGGCCGATGGCGAACAGCAGGGGCAGCAGCGCGAGCAGTTCATCCGCCTGGTGCTGGCCAGCCGCGAGCGCCTGCAGGCCATTTACAGGGGCCCGCTGGACGATGTGCACAAGCGCTTGGCCAAACAGGCCGAATTCCAGCGCCTGAGGCGCGACTACCGGCAACTGCGTGACAGCCAGTGGTCAGGCGACGCCCGCTACGACGCCTGGGTATACGCCCCGCTGAACAACGCCAAGCTCCTGCCGTTTGGGCTGTATGACGAGTGGGTGCCCGCGTTCACCGCGTTGTTCCAGAAAGTAAACGGCGACTGGGCCCGTTTTTATCTGGAAGTCGAGCACCTGGCACGCCTGCCTGCAGCGGCCAGAACAGCCGCACTACACCAGCTGATGCCCGCCGCTCAGGCCTTGACGAACGCCTGATGCATCTCGGCCAGCGTGGCGAAGTGGAACGCTGGCGACTCGGCCATCAGCTCCTGCTGGCTACCAAAGCCATACCCCACCGCCACGGCCTGCACCCCGTTGCTGCGTGCGCCGATCAGGTCATGCTTGCGGTCGCCGATCATCAGCGTTTGTGCCGGGTCCAGGCCTTCTTCGTCCAACAGATGGCGAATCAGCTCGACCTTGTTGGTGCGGGTGCCGTCCAGCTCGCTGCCGTAGATCACTTTGAAATGGCGGTCGAACGCAAAGTGCCGGGCAATTTCGCGGGCGAATTCCCAGGGTTTGGAGGTGGCGATGAACAGGGTTCGCCCCTGCGCATTCAGGGCCTCGAGCAACTCGGGCACGCCCTCGAACACCTGGTTTTCGTATAGCCCGGTCACGCGGAAGCGTTCCCGGTAAAAGTTGACCGCCTCCCAGGCCTTGGCTTCGTCGAATTCATAGAACTGCATGAATGCCTGCAGCAGCGGCGGGCCGATGAAGTGCTCCAGGCGCACCAGGTCGGGTTCATCGATACCCAGCTTGGCCAACGCGTACTGGATGGAGCGGGTGATGCCCAGGCGCGGGTCGGTGAGGGTGCCGTCGAGGTCGAACAGGATGTTTTGTTGGTGCATGTATACCGTTCCGCTTGTGTACTTTATGGCGTTTTTCGCAGGTAAACCTGCGAAGCGGTCATTCGGGTTGGTCGTAGCCTTCGGCCAGGTGCTGGTCCTTGAGCTTCACATAGTTGCCCGCGCTGTAGGAAAAGAACGCGCGCTCCTGATCGTTCAGCAGCCGTGCCTGCTTCACCGGGCTACCCATGTACAGATAGCCGCTGACCAGCCGCTTGCCCGGTGGCACCAGGCTACCGGCACCGATGATGACTTCGTCCTCGACGATGGCACCGTCCATGATGGTGCTGCCCATCCCCACCAGAATGCGATTGCCCAGGGTGCAGCCATGCAACATGACCTTGTGGCCGATGGTGACTTCGTCGCCGATGATCAGCGGGAAGCCATCCGGGTTGAACGGGCCGGCGTGGGTGATGTGCAGCACGCTGGCGTCCTGCACGCTGGTGCGCGCGCCGATGCGGATGCGGTGCATGTCGCCCCTGACCACCGTCATGGGCCACACCGAGCTGTCCTCACCGATCTCCACGTCCCCCAGCACCACCGCCGAGCGGTCCACGAAGGCCCTGGCGGCGAGCCTTGGCGTATGTTGCCGGAAACTTCGAATGGCCATGATAGCCTCCCTCATCTGTGCCGATAGGCTGGCTGCCTGCTGCGGTCGGCGTCGATTGTAATTAAGATGGGGCAGTGTTTCTTCTGCCAAGGTATCCAAACCGTGACTGCGAACAACCCGCTTCTGCAATCCCACGATCTGCCGCCCTTCTCGCAAATCCGTGCCGAACACGTGTTGCCGGCGATCGAAGCGATCCTGGCCGACAACCGTACAGCTATTGCCCAGATCCTGGAAACCCAGGGCAGCAACCCCACCTGGGCCGGCCTGGTACTGGCCATGGACGAACTCAACGACCGCCTGGGTGCGGCCTGGAGCCCGGTCAGCCACCTGAATGCGGTGTGCAACAGCCCGGAGCTGCGCGAGGCCTATGAGGCGTGCCTGCCGGCGCTGAGCGCCTATGCCACCGAGCTGGGGCAAAACCGTGCCCTGTTCGACGCCTACCAGGCGTTGGCTGCAAGCCCTGAGGCCAGCGGCTTCGACGTGGCGCAAAAAACCATCCTCGAACATGCGCTGCGTGACTTCCGCTTGTCGGGTATCGACCTGCCTGCAGACCAGCAGCAGCGCTACGCCCAGGTGCAAAGCAAGCTCAGCGAGCTGGGCAGCCGCTTCTCCAACCAGCTGCTCGATGCCACCCAGGCGTGGAGCAAGCACGTTACCGACGAAGCGGCCCTGGCCGGGCTGACCGACTCTGCCAAGGCGCAGATGGCTGCGGCTGCCCAGGCCAAGGGGCTCGATGGCTGGCTGATCACCCTGGAGTTCCCCAGCTACTACGCGGTGATGACCTACGCCAGCGACCGCGCACTGCGCGAAGAACTGTATGCCGCCTACTGCACCCGTGCCTCGGACCAGGGCCCGAATGCCGGCCAGTTCGACAATGGCCCGGTGATGCAGCAGATTCTTGACCTGCGCCAGGAGCTGGCCGAGCTGCTGGGCTACAAGAACTACGCAGAGCTGAGCCTGGCCACCAAAATGGCCGAGTCCAGCGACCAGGTGCTGAGCTTCCTGCGTGACCTGGCCAAGCGCTCCAAGCCATTCGCCGCCCAGGACCTCGCCCAGCTCAAGGCCTACGCGGCCGAGCAGGGTTGCCCCGAGCTGGCCAGTTGGGACGCCGGTTACTTTGGCGAGAAACTGCGCGAGCAGCGCTACAGCGTGTCCCAGGAAGCGCTGCGCGCCTACTTCCCCATCGACAAGGTGCTGGGTGGCCTGTTCAGCATCGTGCAGCGCCTGTACGGCATTGAAATCGCCGAGCTCAAGGGCTTCGATGCCTGGCACTCGGATGTTCGCCTGTTCGAGATCAAGGAAAACGGCCAGCACGTGGGCCGCTTCTTCTTCGACCTGTATGCCCGCGCCAACAAGCGCGGGGGCGCCTGGATGGACGGTGCCCGCGACCGCCGCCGCACCGCAGGTGGCCAGTTGCAGAGCCCGGTGGCCAACCTGGTGTGCAACTTCACCCCCGCGGCGCCTGGCAAGCCGGCGTTGCTTACCCATGACGAAGTCACCACGTTGTTCCATGAATTCGGCCATGGCCTGCACCACCTGCTGACCCGCATCGAGCATGCCGGTGTGTCGGGTATCAACGGTGTGGCCTGGGATGCCGTGGAGCTGCCCAGCCAGTTCATGGAAAACTGGTGCTGGGAGCCTGAGGGCCTGGCGTTGATCTCCGGCCATTACGAAACCGGCGAAGCCCTGCCCCAGGACCTGCTGGCCAAGATGCTGGCGGCCAAGAACTTCCAGTCGGGCATGATGATGGTGCGCCAGCTGGAGTTCTCGCTGTTCGACTTTGAGCTGCACTCCAGCCATGGCGACGGCCGCACGGTGCTGCAGGTGCTCGAAGGTGTGCGCGACGAAGTCACGGTGATGCGCCCGCCTGCGTACAACCGCTTCCCCAACAGCTTTGCCCATATATTTGCCGGCGGCTATGCGGCGGGCTATTACAGCTACAAATGGGCTGAAGTGCTGTCGGCCGATGCGTTCTCGCGGTTCGAGGAAGAAGGCGTGTTCAATGCCGAAACCGGCCGTGCGTTCCGCGAGGCGATCCTGGCCCGAGGCGGCTCGCGTGCGCCAATGGTGCTGTTCGTCGACTTCCGTGGCCGTGAGCCGTCCATCGATGCACTGCTGCGCCACAGCGGCCTCAGTGAAGAAGCGGCCGCATGAGTGAGGATGCCGTGAACAAGACCAAGAAGCGCTTCATTGCCGGGGCGGTATGCCCGGCCTGCAGCGAGCCGGACAAGCTGATGATGTGGAACGAAGACGGCGTACCTCACCGTGAGTGCGTGGCCTGTGGCTTTACCGACACCCTCAACGAGCAGGGCCTGTCGGTGCCCAGGGAACTGGGCACTCGGGTGAACCACCAAGCGCCCAAGGCCGCGCCGGCGAAGGTCCAGACCGTGCAGTTCTTCCCCAACCCCAAGCTGAAAAAGCCTGCTGAATGATCGCCGTACTGCCCGGGCGCAACGCCCGGGTAGTAGTTAATCGCGCCCTTCCCCGCTTGCCCCGCTGCACGCTGGCACGTTCCTGAAAACGAGCGAGTCAGAGCCTATGAGCAACCCCCTTCTGCAAGGCAGCGGTTCCGCTGTCGACTATCACGCTATCACCCTCGAAAACATGCAGGCCGCGTTCGACCATGTGCTGCATACCTATGGCCAGGGCGTTGAGCGGGTCATCGAACACCAGCAGGCCCTGCCCACCTGGGACGATCTGGTCCTGGCGGTCGACGGCCTGGATGCACAGCTACTGGGCGTGTTCTACGCAGCCTCGCCGTTGATAGGCAAGGATGCGGCATGGGCCGACGCTATTGTGCAGTTCTACCTCAACATGAATGCAGCCCTGAATACCCGGTATGGCAATGGCCGGCTGTTCGCGCTTTACGATCGGTTGGCTGCCAGCAACGTGGGGCGCAACCTCGATGCTCAGCAACGGGCTACGTTGCGCTGGCACCTTGAAAAGTTTCGTATCAGCGGGGCTTCCCTGTCGGCGCCGCACAAGCAACGGCTGCAACAATTGCAAGAGCAGATTACGGCGCTGGAGGAAGCGTTCCTGGGCAACATGGCAAGGCCGGGGCTGCTGATCGACAGCGTCGACCAACTGCGTGGCATTGCCGAACGGGGCCTGGCCGAGTTGGCGCTGCAAGCCCAGCAAAACGGTAGCGTAGGCTGGTTGATCTCATGTGAAGCCTGGGCCACCGACAAGGTGCTGGAAGAAGCTCAGGACCGGACTGTTCGCGAGCGTGCCTACCGCGCTTACCATGAGCGCGGCGTGCACACCGACCCTGAAAAAGACAACGCCAGCGTTTTGCAGCGTCTGGCAGCCTTGCGTCATGAGCGGGCGCAACTGCTCGGCTTCAGCAGCCACATGGCGCTGAGCCTGCAGCGCAAGAGCGCAGGCACGGAGCAACAGGTACGCCAGTTTCTACAGGCTTTGGCGGGTGGCATCGTACCTGCCGTGTTGCGCTGGCGTGCCGGGCTTGAGGCTGCGGCCCAGGCAGCGGGGCTTGAACAAGCCCAGCCCTGGGACAGGGATTTTCTGCAGGCGCAGGCCCGAAACGCTGCCCGGGTGCTATCCAATGACGCCGTGCGCGAGTTCTTCCCGCTCAGCGCGGTGGTCCGGGCTTTGCTCCAATTGGCGCAGCAGTTGTTCGGCCTGGAACTGCGCGCCGTGCGCCTACCTGCCTGGCATCCGAGCGTGCTCACGTTCGAGGCCTGGCAGGACCATGCGCTGCTTGGCCTGTTCTACCTCGACGCCGTCCAGCACCCTGGCAAGCAACCCGACGCCGTGTACACCACCTATGTGCATAACCGCCGCGTGGATGCCGAGGGTATCTACCAGCAAGCCGTGGTGATGATGTACAGCGACATCCCACCGGCCCCCGAGGGTGACGAGCCCCTGCTGGACCACCGCGCCTTGCGTAAAGTGTTCCATGAATTTGGCCATGCCCTGCACCACCTGCTGGTGCGCACGGGCAACCAGGTGCTGTCCAGTGTCAGCGAGCTGGGCACCGACGGCACTGAACTGCTGGGTAAGCTGTTCGAGCGCTGGGTCTGGAACGTGGATTACCTGGTGGCTATTTCAGCGCATCACCTTGATGACCGCCGCATCAGCCACGGGCAGATGCAGCGCTGCATCGAGCGCTACCAGCGTGAAGCCGTCGGCGAAACAGCACGCGACCTGAGCCTGGCATTGTTCGACCTGGATCTGCATGCCAACCCGAATGACGGCACAACCGTGCGCCAGCGGCTTGAGCACGCCCGTGAGCAATGTAGCTACTGGCCACTTGCCGCGTTTGAACACCCGGCTCACGCTTTCGATTACCTGGTCACTGGCTATGATGCGGGTTACTACGCCTACCTCTGGGCTGACGCCTGTGCGATGGACATCTTCGCCCGCTTCGAGCAGGTGGGCCTGCTTGATCGCGCCACCGGCCAGGCACTTCACCAGGCAGTGATCGCCCCCGGCGCCTCACGCCCCTTGCATGAGGGGTTGCAGGTGTTTCTGGGGCGCAAGCCAAGTGTGCAGCCGTATCTTCGGTGGCATGGCGTGGAGTGACGAGAGGGGCTGGTCACCGCCGATTTATCTCATTACTGTATATAAATACAGTAATGGGTATTGTCATGATTCCTCCATCAGCACAAAAGGGTCGGGGCACCGCGTGCAACCCGCATAACCGCTTCGCTTCCCACCAGTCGGTAGTGGAGGATGATGGCTGGCACCAGGAAGTGCCGCCAACCCAAGGCACGGAGGTAAGGGTAGAAATCGCCAAAACGGTGATCAGCCGCAACACCTCCCCCGACCTGCCTTTCGATCGCTCCATCAACCCCTACCGGGGCTGTGAGCACGGCTGTATCTACTGCTACGCCCGGCCCTCGCATGCCTATTGGGACCTCTCCCCCGGGCTGGACTTCGAAACCAAGCTGATTGCCAAGACCAACGCCGCCGAGGTGCTGGCGCAGCAGTTGAGCAAGCCAGGGTATGTCTGCGCACCCATCAACCTGGGGTCCAACACCGACCCTTACCAGCCCATCGAACGGGAGCAGATGCTCACCCGGCGGCTGCTGGAGGTGCTGCTGCGCTTTCGCCACCCGGTCACCATCGTCACCAAAGGTGCTTTGATCCTGCGAGACCTGGACCTGCTGGCAGAAATGGCCAGCCTTCGGTTGGTGCGGGTGATGATCAGCCTCACCACGCTGGACGCTGACCTCAAGCGGGTACTCGAGCCAAGGGCCGCCTCCCCGAATGCACGGTTGCGGGCGATACGGGTGCTGCGCGAGGCAGGTATCCCCGTGGGGGTGCTGTGCTCGCCGATCATCCCGATGATCAACGACAGCGAACTGGAGCAGCTGCTGGAGGCCGCCAGGCAAGCCGGTGCGCAAAGTGCTTCCTACATGATGCTACGCCTGCCACTGGAGGTGGCACCGTTGTTTGAGCAGTGGTTGCAGGACCACTACCCGCAGCGTGCCAGCCATGTACTAAGCCTGATTCGGCAAAGCCGAGGGGGTGAACTGTATGACAGCCGCTTTGGCACGCGGATGCGAGGTGAGGGGATTTTTGCCGAAATGCTGGCGCAGCGCTTCGCCAAGACCGTGCGCAGGCTGAACTTCGAGGGGCGGGACGCGCAGGTGCTTGACTGTTCACTTTTCAGCCCGCCTGGAGAGCAGCTGATATTATTTTGAACTTTATAAAGACCACAATGTCGCCGCGAAAGTGCGCAGTGATATCTAAGTGCCACTAAGCAGTGGCATATGGATGTCACCACGCGAAGTTTCCCCAGAAATTCCGCCAGGAGGTAGCGCTTCGCAACATTTTTGTCATGCAAACAGCAAGAAATAACCACGCTTAATTGTGAAGTGGTTCTAATTTTTGTTGATTTGTTGAATAGACAAGATGGTGGCAATTAGCTGTCTTTTTTTTCCCGCTCAGGCGTGGATCCCATATGCGGCGCGTGTTTCAGCGATGCTGGTGCTTTCGCGTCAGGGCACGACCGTGCCAGTTTTGTAGGAAAATGCTTACATGGCTGTAGGAGATTAACCATTTCGTTAGCAATTGTTGCTCGGGTAACCTGCGCGCCTTTGTGAAGCCCCTCTCATATCTCGAACAAATATCCCCAGCGCAGGCGACTTGTTTCGAGTGCCGAGGGTCTTTGATTCATCGACGGTCTGAAGACCTGCTCGAACAGCGAGCTCTAATTGCCTGCCCAACCGGGGAGGTAATAGTTAATTCATGGACGATAAGTGTGGAAATTGCAGAAACTGCCAGCCTGAAAGATCGCGCCAAGAAAAAGCTGGAGCGCGATGCCGGCCCGCTCATAATCGATGCCCTCAACGATCCACAGACCGTCGAACTGATGTGCAATGGCGACGGCAAACTCTGGCTTGAGAAGCTGGGCCAGCCGATGAAGCATATCGGTGACCTGCGCCCGGCACAGGCCGAGTCCATCATCAAGACCGTGGCCGGCTTCCATGGCAAGGAAGTGACCCGCACCAAGCCTTTGCTCGAAGGTGAATGGCCGTTGGATGGCTCGCGCTTCGCTGGCCAGCTTCCGCCCGTCGTCCGCGCCGCCACGTTTGCGATCCGTAAAAAGGCAGTGGCTATCTATACGCTGGACCAGTACGTCGAATCCGCGATCATGACGCCCGCTCAGTGCGACTCCATCAAGCGCGCCATCCGTGAGCACCGCAACATCCTGGTGATCGGTGGTACCGGTACCGGCAAGACCACCCTGGTCAACGCAGTCATCAACGAGATGGTCATCGAGTTCCCCAGCGAGCGCGTGTTCATCATCGAGGACACTGGCGAGATCCAGTGTGCGGCGAAGAATTTCGTGCAGTACCACACCACTGTCGACGTCAGCATGACCCACCTGCTCAAGACCTCGCTGCGTATGCGCCCTGATCGCATCCTGGTGGGCGAGGTGCGCGGTGAAGAGGCACTCGACCTGATCGATGCCTGGAACACCGGCCACCCGGGTGGCGCCGCGACCTTGCACGCCAACAGCGCCAGCGAAGGGCTGACCCGTCTGAAATCCCTGGTTTCCCGCAACAAGTCGGCCCCGGCCGACATCGAGCCGCTGATTGGCGAAGCGGTTCACGTCGTCATTTCCATCGCCAGAACCCCAGAAGGCCGCCGCATCCAGGAGATCCTCGAGGTTTCCGGGTATGAGGATGGCCGTTACATCACACGTAACCTTTAAGGAAACCACTGCTCATGCAAGCTATCTCGCTGCCCCGTTTCAACGCCCAAACGTTTGGCTATCTGGCCCTCTGCCTGCTGATGCTGTACGTGATGGTTACCCCGGAAAACGCTTTTGCATCCACCGCAGGCAGCGGCACGCTGCCCTATGAGAGCTGGTTGGAATCGCTGCGTAAGTCGGTAACGGGCCCGGTTGCCTTCGCGCTGTCGATCATTGGCATCGTTGTCGCTGGCGGCGTGTTGATCTTTGGTGGCGACCTGAACGGCTTCTTCCGCACCCTGATCTTCCTGGTGCTGGTAATGGCACTGATCGTGGGCGCCAACAACATCATGAGTAGCTTCTTCGGCACCAGTGCCGAGCTGGCCCAGTGGCTGCCAGTGATCGATTCCAGCCTGGCCCAAGGGCAGGTCTGAATCATGGCGCTGCGCACCATCCCCATCCGTCGTGCGGGCAACCGCGACAACCTGTTCATGGGCGGTGACCGCGAGCTGGTGATGTTCTCCGGCCTGCTGGCTTTCGCCCTGATCTTCAGCGCCCAGGAACTGCGCGCCACGATAGTCGGGCTGGTGCTGTGGTTTACCGGGCTGTTCATTCTGCGGGTGATGGCCAAGGCCGACCCGAAGATGCGCCCGGTGTACCTGCGTCATCGACGCTACAAGTCGTACTACCCGGCGCGTAGCACTCCGTATAGGGACAATCCTCCAAGTCAGGGAAATCAATACAAATGATCGAAGGTATTGCGTATGCCATCGCAGCCCTCGGTGCCTTGCTGGTCCTGCTGCTGGTCCAGCGTCTACTGCAGGTCGATGCCGAGCTCAAGCTGAAGAAGCACCGCTCGAAAGATGCCGGCCTGTCGGACCTGCTGAACCATGCGGCGCTGGTCGACGACGGCGTGATGGTGGGCAAGAACGGCGCCTTCATGGCGTCCTGGCTGTACCGCGGCGACGATAACGCCAGCAGCACCGAAGCCCAGCGCGAGCTGGTATCGCTTCGCATCAACCAGGCCCTGGCCGGGCTGGGCAGCGGCTGGATGATTCACGTCGATGCAGTGCGGCGCCCGGCGGTCAACTATTCCAGCCGAGGCTTTTCGCATTTCCCTGATCGGCTTACCGAGGCGATGGACGAAGAGCGCCGTGGCTTCTTTGAGTCCCTGGGCTCGCTCTACGAAGGTTATTTCGTTCTGACCTTGACGTTCTTCCCGCCGATGTTGGCGCAGCAGAAATTCGTCGAGTTGATGTTCGACGACGATACGCCACCGCCTGACCACAAGGCGCGTACGCGCAACCTCATCGAGCAGTTCAAGCGCGATTGCATGGGCGTAGAAGGCAGCCTGTCTTCGGTGCTGAAGCTCACCCGCCTGAAAGCCAACGCGCTTGTGACCGAAGAGGGTGCTCAGATCACCCATGATGACTTGCTGAGCTGGGTACAGTTTTGTATCACGGGCATCAGCCAGCCGGTGCAATTGCCCAGCAACCCCATGTACCTGGATGCCATTCTTGGCGGCAAGGAACTGTGGGGCGGCGTGGTGCCAAAAATCGGCCGCAACTTTATTCAGGTGGTGGCAATCGAGGGGTTCCCACTGGAGTCGGCGCCCGGTGTGCTGGCCGCGTTGGCCGAACTGCCGTGCGAGTACCGCTGGAACAGCCGCTTCATCTTCATGGATACGCACGAAGCGGTGCAGCACCTGGAAAAGTACCGCAAAAAATGGAAACAGAAGGTCCGAGGCTTCTTCGACCAGGTATTCAACACCAACAATGGCAACATCGACCAGGATGCGCTCTCGATGGTGCAGGATGCCGCTGACGCGATTGCCGAGGTCAATAGTGGCTTGGTCGCGCAGGGTTACTACACCAGCGTGGTAGTGCTGATGGACGAAGACCGTCAGCAGCTTGAAGAGGCTGCACGCAGCGTCGAGAAAGCTATCGAACGCTTGGGCTTCGCCGCCCGCATCGAAACTATCAACACCTTGGATGCCTTCTTCGGCAGCCTTCCCGGTCACGGTGTGGAAAACGTCCGTCGGCCGTTGATCAATACGCTCAACCTGGCTGACATGCTGCCCACCAGCAGTATTTGGACAGGCAGTGCCGAAGCGCCGTGCCCGCTCTACCCGCCATTGTCACCGGCGCTGATGCACTGCGTGACCAGCGGGGCCACACCGTTCCGCCTGAACCTGCACGTGCGTGACCTTGGCCACACCTTCATGTTCGGCCCGACCGGTGCGGGCAAGTCCACGCACCTGGCGCTGATCGCCGCCCAGTTGCGTCGTTACAAGGGCATGTCGATCTTCGCCTTCGACAAGGGTATGTCCATGTACCCGCTGGCGGCCGGTATTCGTGCCGAAAGCAATGGCGAGTCCGGCCGCCACTTCACCGTGGCAGCAGACGATGAGCGCCTGGCGTTCTGCCCGCTGCAGTTCCTTGAGACCAAGGGCGACCGCGCCTGGGCCATGGAATGGATGGACACCATTCTGGCGCTCAACGGCCTGGAAACCACCGCTGCGCAGCGTAACGAAATCGGCCACGCAGTAATGAGCATGTACCGTGACGGTTCGCGCACGTTGTCTGAATTCTGCCTGGTGGTACAGGACGAAAGCGTGCGGGAAACCCTGCGCCAGTACACGGTCGACGGCACCATGGGTCACCTGCTCGATGCGGATGAGGATGGCCTGGCCCTGTCCGATTTCACTGTGTTCGAGATCGAAGAGCTGATGAACCTGGGCGACAAGTACGCCCTGCCGGTACTGCTGTACCTGTTCCGCCGCATCGAGTGCGCCCTCAAGGGCCAGCCGGCGGTAATCATTCTTGACGAAGCCTGGCTGATGCTCGGCCACCCGGCCTTCCGCGAGAAGATTCGCGAGTGGCTCAAGGTTCTGCGTAAAGCCAACTGCCTGGTACTGATGGCTACCCAAAGCCTCTCGGACGCCGCCAACTCGGGCATCCTCGATGTCATCGTCGAGTCGACAGCCACCAAGATCTTCCTGCCCAACGTGTATGCCCGTGACGAAGACACTTCGTTGTTGTACCGGCGCATGGGGCTGAACGCGCGCCAGATCGAGATCCTCGCCACCGCCGTGCCCAAGCGCCAGTACTACTACGTGTCGGAAAACGGCCGTCGTCTCTACGACCTTGCCCTTGGCCCACTGGCCCTGGCCTTTGTCGGCGCATCCGACAAAGAGTCGGTGGCTGCGATCAAGCGCCTGGAAGCCAAGTACGGCAATGGCTGGGTGAACGAATGGCTGGCCGCCCGTGGCCTCAGACTGAATGATTATGGAGTGGCCGCATGAGCCTCGCTGAACGCTTGAAGGCGATGGTGCAAAAACGCCCCGCCGAATCTGCAGAACCTGGCATGAGCTCCCCGTCGCCGAAAGGCGCGGCGCTTGATAACCCGTACCTGACCGCCCGACGCACCTGGAACGATCACGTTGGCAGCGTAGTGACATCGCGCCTGATGTGGCAGGTGGTCGCCATCCTGTCGATGATGATTGCGCTGGCTTGCGTCGGTGGGCTGATCCACATCGGCAGCCAGTCCAAGTTCGTGCCTTACGTGGTCGAAGTGGACAAGTTGGGCCAGCCGCTGGCAGTAGCGCCGGCGCAAGTAGCGCAGGCGGTCGACCAGCGTGTAGTGAAATCCCAGGTGGCCGGCTTTATCGCCGATGCCCGTACCGTTACCCCCGACGTAGCCCTGTTGCGCAAGTCGATCTTCCGCATCTATGCCTTGCTCGGGCAGAACGACCCGGCCACGCAAAAAATGAACGAATGGCTGAACGGCACCAAGGAATCGAGCCCGTTCGTGCGCGCTGCGGACGAAACCGTCAGTGTCGATATCCGCTCGGTCATGCAGCAGACGCCCGAGACCTGGCAGGTGGACTGGGAAGAAATTACCCGTGACCGCCAAGGCCTGGTCAAGAGCAAGGCCAACTGGCGTGCCCTGGTGACCACTTACATCGCCGAACCCACCACTCAAACCAGCGAAGAGCAACTACGGATGAACCCGATCGGGACCTATGTGCGCGACTTCTCCTGGTCCAAGCAACTTTGAAGGACCGACCATGAACCGTTATCTTTGCGCTTTGCTCGCCGCCGCACTGCCTGCGTTCGTTCAGGCCGCGCCCGGCACCAGTCAGGCTGACCTGTATTTCTCCGACGCCAACCCTACCCTGACCCCGCAGGAAAAGGCCGCCCTGGCCATTTCCCAGCGCTGGCAGCAGGCCAGTGCCACTGGCATCAAACCGGTGGACGGTGGTGACGGTACCGCGCGCTTCATCTTCGGTGCACAGCAGCCGAGCGTCGTCTGCGCAGTACTGCAGGTGTGCGACATCGCCCTGCAGGCCGGCGAACAGGTCAACTCGATCAACCTGGGCGACACCGCACGCTGGACCGTCGAGCCTGCCATCACTGGCGCCGGCCCGAGCGAAGTGCAGCACCTGATCATCAAGCCCATGGATGTGGGCCTGGAAACGTCGCTGGTGGTGACCACCAACCGCCGCACCTACCACTTCAAGCTGCGCTCGCACCGTACCCAGTACATGCCGCAAGTGGCCTTCACCTACCCGGAGGAAGCACTGGCCAAGTGGAACCTGATCAAGCAGCGCGAAACCACCGAACGCAAGCGCTCCACTATTCCCGAGACTGGCGAGTACCTGGGCAACCTGAGCTTCGACTACACCGTTGAGGGCGATACGTCCTGGAAGCCGGTACGGGTTTATAACGACGGCAGCAAGACCATCATCCAGATGCCGCAGACCGTTGCCCAGACCGAAGCACCGTCGTTGATGGTGGTGCGCAAGGACGGCGGCTGGTTCCGCGATGACGAGACGGTGATGGTCAACTACCGCGTTCAGGGTGACCGCTACATCGTCGACACCGTGTTCGACAAGGCCATCCTGATTGCCGGTGTCGGCAAGTCTCAGGACCGCATCACCATCAAGCGGGGGAAATGAGCATGCGCGCTTGCCTAGCACTGTTCGCCACCCTGTGGCTGGCTGCCTGCGCCAATGGGCCGTACGGCAATTTCGCCGAACGCACCTCGCCGGCAGTCAACCAGCAACTGGCGCAGGCCACCGTGCGCCAGCTGGCGGTGGTGCATCCGCCGGCCAGCACGCGCCTGCGCCTGGCCCAGGAAACCAACGACGGCTATGGCGTGGCGCTGTTGAGCACGCTGCGTGCGTCGGGTTATTCCGTGCAGGAGTTCGACCCCAAGGCGCAGCCTGCGCCTGTGGCACGCGGCGTGGTGCCGCCATTGCCGGTCAACTATGTAGTCGACACCCCCAAGGACACCCAGTTGATCCGGGTGATTCTGCGTGTCGGCCCAGAAACCCTGAGCCGTGCCTACGGTGTGCAGAACGACCGTCTGCTGGCCGCGGGTGCTTGGGTTCGCAAGGAGTAACGCGGCATGAGTAAAGCGAACGACGCCATGTCCCCAGACGCTTCCCCCGGCAAGCTGAACCGCAGCAGCGGTGTGCGCCGGGTGAACAACTGGCCGATGTACATCATCGGCGGTGCGGCTGCCATTTTTTTGCTGATCATGATCATGGTGGCATCGGATCGGGCCAACCAGCAGCATGAGCCTGAAGACAAGAAAAAGGAGAAAACCGGTAACAGCAGCCTGTTTGCCAATCAGATCAGCGGTATGGATTCTGATGGCATCATCCCAAGCAAGGCCGAGCCGCCTGTTGTACCGGCGCTGAATAACGCGCCTGTACAGGAACCAGAGCGTTTGCAGGTGGTGCGCCCGGACAACCTTGATGCGCCACCGTTGCCACCCCGTGGCGGGCAACCTGATATGAATGCCGAGGAGCTGGAGCGTATTCGGCGCATGAAAGCGCAGCAGTTCCAGGAGGCGGTACAAGCCAAGAGTACCGTTCAGGTTCAGGCGCCGCGCAGCGTCGGGTCCTCCCGCCCCGCAAACGGGCCGCTCGGGCCAGAGGACACGCTCGCGAATATTGCAGCTGCACGCCAACGTTTGTACGAGCAATCGCGTAGTGATCCCAACAGTGCCTTCCGAGCGCGACTGGCTGAATTGCGCCAGGGCGGTATGGGTACAGGTGGAGGCGGCGCCGATGGCCTTGGTGACACGCCTTTCCGTGCTGCCGCTTCAGCATCGCGCGAGAAGGGCTTCGATCAGTTCAACGGCGCTGACGGTGAAGACCGCTGGGCACTGGATGCCAAGCTGCAGGCGCCACGCAGCCCGTATGAGTTGCGTGCCGGCTTTGTGATCCCCGCCATGCTCGTATCCGGTATCAACTCTGACCTGCCGGGGCAGATCATTGGCCAGGTCACCCAAAGCGTTTACGACACGGCTACGGGTAAACATCTGCTCGTCCCGCAAGGTGCTCGGCTGGTCGGCTCCTACTCCAGCGATGTGGCCTACGGGCAGGCACGAGTACTCGTGGCTTGGCAGCGCATTGTCTTCCCAGACGGCAAGGCAATGGATATTGGCGCTATGCCAGGTGCCGACGGGATCGGCTATTCCGGCCTCAACGACAAGGTCAACAATCACTATGTGCGGGTGTTCGGGTCGGCATTGCTGATGTCAGGCGTGGTGGCGGGTATCAGCTTGAGCCAGGACCGTAATACCAATAGCAGCTTTGGTGGCGGCAACCAGCGCGAGAGTGCCAGCAGTGCCATGAGTGAGGCTTTGGGCCAACAGTTGGGCCAGGTCACGGCACAGATGATTGCTAAAAACCTGAATATCGCCCCGACCTTGGAAATTCGCCCAGGGTTCAGGTTCAACGTGATGGTGACCAAGGACCTGACGTTCTCCAAACCGTATCAAGCGTTTGACTACTGATGAAAAGCACAAGGAGAGGAATATGACTAAGCCTACCCTTTTAAAACCGGCTGTGGGGTTGCTGGCAGGTATCGGGTTCACCCTGCAGGCTTACGCGGGGATTCCCGTTATCGACGGCGCGAATGTCGCGCTCAATCAGGTGACTTCTATCGAGAGCATTGCGCAGACGGCAAAGCAGATCGAGGAATACGCCACGCAGATGAACCAGTACCGGACACAGTTGGACCAGTATGAAAATATGGTCAAGAATACGGTCGCCCCTGCTGCCTACATCTGGGATGAGGCCAATTCCACGATCAACAAGTTGATGCATGCGCAAGACATGCTTGACTACTACACCAATCAGGCGGGCAGCTTCGAGTCGTACTTGGATAAGTTCCAGGATACGAATTACTACAGAAGCTCGCCTTGTTTTGGCAGTGGTGGGTGTACAGCAGCCGATGAGGCGGCGCTGCAAAAACAGCAGGAGTTGGCCTCCACCTCCCAAAAAAATGCCAATGATGGGCTGTTTAAGAGCATCAAACAGCAGCAAGATAACCTGAAGTCCGATGCGCGCCAACTTGAGAGACTCCAGCAGGCAGCGACCACGGCCGATGGTCAGGTCAAAGCGATTCAATATGCCAATCAGCTCTCCAGTCAGCAAGCTAACCAGTTGCTGCAACTGCGTATGCTCATGCTGGCGCAACAGACAGCAGAAGCCAACCGTCATGCGGCTGAGCTTGATGAGCGGGCTCGCGGTGAAGCTCAAAATCGTCGGCTGACAGAGTGGACGTTTAAAAAGAGCCCTAAAGATGATTTTTAATGGAGGATGTATGAAATTTTTAAACTGTAGAGCAGGTGCATTGATGGCCGCTGCGGCCTTGTTGACAGGGTGCTTCAGCGAAACCGTCCCGCAAGCTACCGCAGAAAACTGCTCGCCCGTCATGTATGAAAAAGTATTGGCTGGGCTGTCCAAAGAGTCGAGCAAGAACGAGTTCAAGACAAACTGTCATAGTTTGCTAGAGTCCAAAAAATTGACGGATTGGACGTTTAAGAAAAGTCCGAAAGACGATTTCTAGTAAGGAATGGGCTACATGCTTGGTAAGCGTCGGGATTTGATTATAAATGCCTTGGTAATTTTCGCCATTTTGTCAGTCCCGACGCTTGCTCAGGCAGCAAGTGCCGAACTGGAAAGCTCGGGGATCATGAATGAGGTGCTTCATCGTTTTAATAATGCAACCAGCAAATGGTTACCCGCGATTCAGGCGGCTGCCGAGCGCCTATTTTTAGCACTGGCCGTCATCTCCATGGTCTGGACGTTCGGCTTGATGCTGATGAGAAAAGCAGACATTGGTGAATTTTTCGCAGAGTTCATCCGCTTTCTCGTGGTGTTCGGGTTCTTCTGGTGGCTGTTAACGAACGCAATGGGCGGCCTGCAACTTGCTGACACGATGGTAAAGTCGTTAAGTCAGTTAGGATCAACGGCGGGCAAACTCGGAACGACGGATCTTCAGCCTTCGAGTATCGTCGATTTAGGCTTTGAGCTCTATGATCGCACTGTAAAAGCGACGGATAAACTCAGCTGGTATCAAATGGGGCGCCAGATAACCATGGAGCTCATGGCGATCGTTGTATTGCTCGTCCTCGCTGTTGTAGGGATTAACCTGCTGGTCTTACTGGCGTCCAGTTGGTTTTTGCTGTATGCCGGTGTGTTCTTTCTGGGGTTTGGAGGGTCGCGCTGGACATCTGATATAGCGCTGAACTACTACAGGGCTGTGCTGGGCGTAGCCGCTCAGCTATTTGCCATGGTGCTTCTGATTGCCATCGGCAAAGATTTCATCGAAGAGTTCTCGAGTCGAATCAGCGAGAAGATGTCGGTGCAAGAGCTGGCTGTCATGCTCGTAGTTTCTGTTCTCCTGCTGTTACTAGTTAACAAGATCCCGCCGATGATTGCGTCGCTGGTTGGCGGCGCGGGTGGGGCATCCATGGGCATCGGCAACTTCAGTGCCGGCGCAATGGTTGGGGCAGCAACAACTGCCGTCTCAATGGCAGGCCAGGCTGCTTCGGCAATGGCCAGCGGTGGCGCAAGCATGGTTGGAGGCGCGCAGGCTGTCCATTCTGCATTCAAAGGTGCGCAGGCAAGCGTCGCTTCGGGCTCAGATATCGGCTCCCGTATGGCAGGGATGTTGGGTGGCGGTTCAGGCGGCGGCTCGGGCGGAGGTCAAAGTGGGGGGCAAGGCGGTGCGTCTGGCGGCTCTAGCTCCAGTCCATTAGGTTCCGTCATGGGGTTGTCCGCTGGCTCAGGTGGAGGCAGCGTACAAAGTGCCTCGTCGGGCGGTGGTGAGCAGTCTTCATCTGGCGGCGACAATGACGCTGGTGCTTCATCAGGTGGTGGTGCGCAGGACTCATCAGGTGATAGCGGCGCAGGCTCCGGAGGCGGTGACTCCGGCGGCACGGGGGGCGGCACCTCGGGCTCCGATCAGGGCGCATCCACTGCAAGTGGGTCTAGCTCCAAGGAAGGATCAAATCGCGATGGCGGCAGCGCTGACTCGTCTTCATCGAGCAAGCTGGGCACCGCCGGGCGCGTGGCATTGCAAACGGCAGCCAACCTCGCGTCTGGTGTGGGCCGCGCGGCGCAAGCCCGTATCGACCAAACGGCAGGTGGCCGGCTCGCCCACTCAATCGCTAACAGCGGTTCCAATGGCGGTAAGGCCCCCAGCGGAAACCTGGACACTCGGTCCAACAGCCGGGAGTTCAACCCTGACGCAGAAGTGAAGAGCTTCAGCGAACGTAAACAAGACCTTACCTGAGCCGGAGTACCATCATGATTAACACCAAACGCTCATCTACTGCTCTCTTAGCTGCCGCGCTTGCCTTCATGGTTGCAGGGCCTGCTCAGGCAGGCGATCCGTGCGAAACAGTGCTGTGCATGTTCGGCAAGTTGAAAGGGGCTGGCGTGGTCGAAAACTGCGACGGCCCAGTTGCCGACTATTTCAATATCGTCAAAAAGAAGAGAGGCAAGATCAAGTTGGACCGCACGGCAGATGCCCGCCAGTCGTTCCTCGACAGTTGCCCTGACGCTGACCCCGACGCGACCAAGAAAATCAACAAAAAATTCGGCAAAGTGATCTAGGGCCTGCCGTCATGCCGATCGACGTCCCCCCGGTATTACCGCCACTGGATGAGCCAGTCGTCTGTTCCATCATGGCAGCCGTAAAATATGAGCTGCCCGTGAACATCGTGCTGGCAGTCGCGGCCCAGGAAGGCGGTAAGCCGGGCCAGTGGGTGCGCAACAGCAACGGCACCTACGACGTGGGCCCCATGCAGTTCAATACCAGCTACCTGCGCGAGCTCTCGCGTTACGGCATCACCCCGCAGGACGTCGAGCAAGGCGGTTGCTACGCTTACGAACTGGCCGCCTGGCGCTTGCGCGGTCATGTGCGCAACGACCGTGGCGACTTGTGGACGCGGGTGGCCAACTATCACTCGCGCACGCCCACAATCAACGCCCGCTATCGCCAGCAGGTGATGCGCCGCGCGGCCTGGTGGGCTGACTGGCTGGATGAGCGCTTTGCCACACAGCAGGTGGCGCAAGGCGCAGTGTTCTCCGGCGCCCCCAGCGAAACGCCGGCCTCGGCGGTTGAGACGACGACTGTAGTAAAGGCCACTGCAGAGCCGCGGGCTGTTACAACACAACCTGCTGCTACGTCAGCTTATGTGCCTCGTGGGCTGGTCATGGGGGGCAGGTGATGACTTTGGAGTGGTACGGGCGCCGAGAAGAGGACGCGCATCGTTGCTTTTATCGGGCCGGTGGCTGGAAAGCCCGATACTACTTACGACGTATGCCGCTGTGAGCAGGCGTCGTTCCGACGGCGCCTACGCCTGGTTGCCCCTCCCATTTTTAGGCTAAGGAGATAAATTGAACGGTGTAATGGGCAATGCACGCACAATCGCTGCTTTGAAGGGTCTTCAGCATCTCAAACGATGGTCCCATGTGTGCTTGAGATCCCTTGTAGCTTTCTTGATTGGAGCTTGCTTGGTGCTGCCCGCTACCTCTTTTGCCCTTCAAAATATGGAAACCGTCATGCCCGATACCCGCACTGATTCGAAACTACCTAAAGGCGTATTCCCTCCGATGCCTGGTTATACCAATGAGGAACTGGCGACGGCCGCTTGCCAAGAAGTAGACGTGGTCCTGAAGGAGAGTAACATTGATCCAACGCTCGCACGTGAAACGCTCTTTGATCTGTTTAATCATCTGAATAAAGCTTTCACTACACGGAACGTGGACTATCAAGTCTCTACGTGGTATCAGAAACCTTATGATGACCCCTCGGCCCGCGCCGAAAGCGTTAATGCTATGGCTAAAGAATTTAATGCTTATGCGGTGAGGGCGGCAGGAGAGTCGTTGATTAACTCTCCCTTGAAACATATGGATGACGCCTTTATACGTCGCTATCTGTCAAGTGCTGGCGCTGGCGTTCAGGGACTTATTGAAACGCTCAATCTGTCTAGTAATTGAGTCGGAGAGGCGTCTAGGTTTAAGTGGCGTTCATAAGTATATGACATACGTAAAGCGCTACGTTTTAATGTGTAATCCGATGGCGCCGGGAATAACGAAAAATTTGGATTTTCCTAAAGGCGCCGTTGAAGAGAAGCCATGAATCGCAAATCTGCCTTCGACTAATCAAGGAATCATCATGAAACAACTCCAGCCATCAGCTAGCTTGAACCCCTCTACCGCCTGTTCGAATACTCGCGTCCTAGCGGTTAGTTTGATCGGTATCCAGAGAAGCCGGCCACCGCTACGCCTGAATGCGCTGGGCTCATTAATCCTTGGAGCCTGTTTGCTCCTGCCTCTCACGTCATCTGCGCTCCACGCCAAGGAGATTTCCGTGCAAGAAAACCAGAGCAAATACCAACCGTACACCCCAGGCATGAAGCTGCCTGATGGCGTGTTCCCACCCATGCAGGGTTATACCCATGCTGATCTGATCGCCGCTGCGCAGTTACGCGTCGAGGCTTACCTGAAGACGCATGCTGTCGATTCTACTTTGGCGCGGGAATCTCTGATCGCATTGGCGACTCATATGAACGAAAAATTTGAGCGTGAGGGGGTGGAGTATCAGGTATCGAGCTGGTACCAGAAACCTTATGACGATCCTCAAGCGCGCGCTAGAAGTGTCAAGGCCATGAGTGAAGAGTATGGGTCGGCCGCCGTTGAGGCAGCGTCTGAGTCATTGGCGGGTTCGCCACTGCTTCACGAAGGCCGGGAATTCTACAAGGGCTATATCGGTGCTGCAGGCGAAGCCGTGCGCGATGTGATTATCACCTTGAACAATCAAGGCGCCTGATCGTACCCATGCAGTATGCACTCGGGCCACCCTCTTGTACTGGAGGCATGCCGAGGGCGGATCAGTCAGGCAGCCGGAAATGGCGTGCATGGACCTGATCGTAACGTTGAACCTGGCTAAATCAGGTGCGGTCGATTAGTGGCCCCTGGCCACAGTTTTGTCGATATTCTTTGTTCCACGTTAGCCGGGCCCGACCGTGCAGCGTTTTTAACCAGGGAACCGCCCATAGGCGGTGGCAGGGAGGATGAATGATTAGAACCCATGGCGTCAGTACGTCCATTGTTGGCGTTGCCTGTCGCTTTACCAAGCATCATTGGACGCGAGTGCGGATGAGCCTGCTCATCCCGCTGGCGCTGGGCGCCTGCGCGCTCTCGCCCGCCACCTCATCTCTACTTCAAGCCAAGGAGATTTCCATGCAAGACAATCAAGGCCAGTATCAACCCTACACCCCAGGTATGAAGCTGCCTGAGGGCGTCTTCCCACCCATGCAAGGCTACACCCATGAAGATTTGGTGGGCGCGGCGGGTAAACGGGCTGAAGCGGTACTGAAAGAAGCGGGGGTTGATCCGACGCTGGCACGTGAATCACTGTTCGCGCTGGCCCAGCATCTGAACCAGGCACTGGAAGCCCAGAACGTCGAGTACCAGATTGCCACGTGGTACAAAAAGCCTTATGAAAACCCTGCAGACCGTAGCAAGAGTGTCGCTGACATGGCTGAAAGTTTTGGGGCACTGGCCGTGCGCGCCACAACTGAATCTCTTAAAGGCTCACCGCTGCTGGACATGGACAAAGCGTTTCTTCGTAACTACATCAGCAGTGCCGGCGATGGCGTTCACGACTTGATTGCAACCCTGAACAAACCAGGCGCCTGAAGATTGTTGGAAACGGTACTGGGCACCCAGTACCGCTATCGGCAAGAACCATAGGGACATGATATGAGTGATGCCAAGCGTTTCACGGTGTACTTCGACGGCACCGGCAACAACAAAGACCTGAACACCCCTGAGGGTACGCAGACCAACGTCGCGCGCCTATTCGACCTGGATACCGCCCAAGGGACCAACCTGGCGCGCAACTCGGGGCATACCCCGCAGCAGTACGATACCCAGGCACGTTCCGGCCAGTCAGAGAAAATCTACTTCGACGGTGTTGGCAGCCAGTCGCAGACCTCCGGGCGGTCACTAATCGAGGGTGCTACCGGACGGGGCGCGCAAGAGCGTGTCGACCAAGCCTACGATGCAATTGTGGCGTTTCACAACAAATACCCCGACCAGCAGGTTGATGTGAATATTGTCGGGTTCAGCCGGGGCGCCTCCCAGTCTCGCGCACTGGCCAACAAGTTCATTGACAGCGGTGTGCCGAAATTGGACGGGCAAGGGAAGCCTACCGGGGACTTTCTGATTCCACCTGGCCAAGCCCATGTCAACAAGCTGGGTATCTTCGACACCGTCGCCACTGACGGGTTGTCCAACACCGATACACACTTGGGTAAAAACCTGGAAATCGGCAAGAACGTTGACTCTACCACCCACTTGGTGGCGATGAACGAATACCGTGACACCTTCAAGCTGACCAGTGCCCTGCGCAACGATGACAACTCAAAGATCGAGGAGATCAAGTTCGCGGGTGCGCATTCGCAGGTGGGCGGTGGGTATCAGAATGACGTGCTCGCTGCTGGCCCTCTGGCTGTGATGTACGAGCGTCTGCAGTCGGCAGGCATCGAGCTGAAACCCATGCAGCAGGAAGACGTCAAGCGAGTCGAACAGTACAACCAATTGATCAAAGACCCACAAAAGGTTGAAGCAGCGCTGATCGACTCTCGGCTGCTGAAAGGTGAAAAGGCATTCACCCAAGGCAAGGACGGTGTATACGAAACCATTAATAATACTCCGTTCCCGCTGGAGCGAGGCACCGTTAATATCTTTGATCGTCAGAGCAGGCCTTTCGAGCATGAAACCAACGGCCGCGGTGTAGTCTTCGAAAACGACGATCGGCTTAGCCGTAGCAGCGTGTCCAGAGGTTTTGAAGACCTGGGTGCCAACCTCAAGACATTGGGCCAGAATGCACTTTCTGCCACCGCACGCTTCGTAGGCATGGATACGCGCAAGCAGGCCGTTGACGAAGGCATGGACCAGATAGATCAGCTGAAGGCTGAAAGGGCCGCCGTCGCACAGGGCCAGGTATCTGGCCTGTCCGGTGACCTCAAGGCATCGAGGCCAAATGCCAGCTACATCGAAGGTATGAAGCTGCAGCCAGTACCGGTACCCAATGGCGCCTTACAAGGGCAGCAACAAGACCCTCTTGCCCAACAGCGCGGCGATTCATTCAAGGCAATGGAGGAAAAGGCTCGCAGCCTCAACCCGTCTGCCAGTGTTGGCGAAGCATCGCAAACCGGTCGCAAGGCTACCAGCGGGATGGTGGTTGGGATGGACGAACATCACATCTTGCAGAAAGTTGGGCAAACCGACCAGTTTGTCATCCATGATCGTCGTGACGTCGATGCCAACCGCAACTTCCAGGTGGGCAAGAGTACAGCCATCGTAAATGAGAAAGGCATCGGTGAGGTCGCTCGTAATGCAGCGCCGAAATTGGAGTTGGACACGGGGCTGGGCCAGGCAATGCGTCGGTGACCGAGCTAGATTTGGCCAGGACAGTTGCAGGGCGGCAGGTGCATGAAACTGTGCTTGCCCCTCGTCCGCTGCTGGCTGAGGGCACCCTTCAAACCCTGAAATGGCTCGCCCTGCTGCTGATGACCGGCGATCACATCAACAAGTACCTGTTCAACGAAACGCTCCCCTACCTGTTCGAGGCGGGGCGCATCGCCATGCCGCTGTTCGTGATCATCCTGGGTTACAACCTGGGCCGGCCGAACAGCTGGCAGGCCGGCGCGCACCGACGTACCGCATGGCGTCTGTTGATCTTTGGCCTGCTCGCTACGCCCCCGTTCATTGCCTTGGGCGGGTTGTGGTACGGCTACTACCCGTTGAACATCCTGTTCGCCTTGCTGGTCATCACCCTCACCCTGGCCGCCTGCGAGCGCGCGCTGGCCGGGCAGCGCTGGGCCTGGGGCCTGGCGCTGCTGGTGTTTCTGGTAGGGGGCGCGCTGGTCGAGTTCTGGTGGCCCGCTGTGTTGCTGGGCGTGTGCACAACGTGGTTCGTTCGGCGGCCTAATGCTTTTGCCGCACTGGGTACGGTGCTGTCGCTGGCAGCGCTGACCTATGTCAACGGCAATGCCTGGGCCATGGCTGCGTTGCCCATCGTGCTGCTGGCGCGTGGCATCAGGCCGAACCTGCCGCGCTGGCGCTGGCTGTTCTACGCCTATTACCCACTGCACCTCGTGGCGCTGTGGCTGATTCGCATACCCATGGCAAAAGCCGGTTATCTGTTTCTGATATGAGGAGTGTCTGATGAAGATGCCGACCCCCATCAACCCGCCGGCAGACGATGCCGGCCAAGGCCTCGAGGCCCAGGCCCAGGCATTGGCCGCCGAGCAGGCCGCGCTGCTGCAGGGCAGTTCGGTGCAGGCTCGCTATGACCAGGCTCTTGGCGAACTGGTCGAGCAGAAAGCTGACCAGGCGGGCGCGCTGGAACAACGCCTGGAAAACATGCTCGACCGCCAGCAGGCGCAACTGCAGCAAAGCCTGGCGTTGCGCCCTGGCATGATCGCCCTGCCGTCCACCCGCGCTGCCTGGGAGCAGGCGAACCAGCGCTGCCAGGCACGCCTGCAGCAATTACAGGCGCGTCTGGAGCGGGTGCAAGACCTGCACCATGGCATGGGCCTGTATACGCCACGTATCGAAGAGATGGCCGCGCGCCAGTTGCGCGCCGAGCAGCCTGAGCTGGTCGAGCAGTGGAGCCTGCAGCGCCAGGCCGAGCGCAGCCTGACCGAAGCTCAGCGTCGCAGCCTGAGCCCAGAACTGAGCCGCGGCCGGACAACCACGCCGTGAGCCCTACCGCCCCTAACAGTCACCCTAACGTTCACGGAGCCCATCCATGAAACACAACAATGCCGTCGGGCCGCAGATCCGTGGCGGAAAACGCAATGGCGCCAGCCGCTGGCAAGCGTTGCTGGCCATCGCGTTTCTGATCGCAGGGCTGGCCACGGCCACCCAGTTCTTCGCCTATCAGTTCGGCTATCACGCAGCTCTGGGGCCGAACCTTAACGGGGTGTATGCGCCCTGGATGATTCTGGTGTGGGCCGCCCGGTGGTCGGTCGAACAACAGGATGCGTTGATGCGTGCGGGCTCCATGGGGGTACTGGTGACGGGCATTGGCCTGGTCACCGTGGTGGTGGTACGCATGATCACCAACAACAGCGCCCAGGCCAACGCCTTCCTCCACGGCTCGGCCCGCTGGGGCGAGCGCAAGGACATCGAAAGCGCCGGCCTGCTGGCCGACGAAGGCGTATATGTGGGCGCCTGGCTGGACAAGCGCAACAAGCTGCACTACCTGCGCCACAACGGCCCTGAACATATCCTCACCTTCGCACCCACCCGTAGCGGTAAGGGCGTAGGGTTGGTGATCCCAACGCTGCTGTCGTGGAAACACAGCGCCGTGATCACCGACCTCAAGGGCGAACTGTGGGCATTGACTGCCGGCTGGCGCCAGAAACACGCGGGCAACCGGGTGCTGCGTTTCGAGCCCGCCACGGCCAACGGCTGCGTTGGCTGGAACCCGCTCGAGGAAATCCGCCTGGGCACCGAGTTCGAGGTGGGTGACGTACAGAACCTGGCCACGCTGATTGTCGACCCGGACGGCAAGGGCCTCAACGACCACTGGCAGAAGACTTCCCAGGCCATGCTGGTTGGTTGCATTTTGCACCTATGCTACCGAGCGCAGGACGAAGGCGGTTTCGCCAGCCTGCCGATGCTCGATGCCATGCTCGCCGACCCCAGCCGGCCCATTGCCGAACTGTGGGAGGAGATGACCCATTACGGCCACCTCGATGGCGAGAACCACCCGCTGGTAGGCTCTGCAGCCCGGGACATGCTCGACCGCCCGGCCGAAGAGGCAGGCTCGGTGCTGTCCACTGCCAAGTCGTACCTCTCGCTGTTCCGCGACCCGATCGTGGCCCGCAACGTCGCCCGTTCGGAATTCAAGATCCGCGACCTGATGAATCACGACGACCCCGTCAGCCTGTTCATCATCACCCAGCCCAACGACAAGGCCCGCCTGCGCCCGCTGGTGCGCATCCTGGTAAACATGATCGTGCGCCTGCTGGCCGACAAGATGGACTTCGAGGACGGGCGCCCCAAAGCGCATTACAAGCACCGCTTGCTGATGATGCTCGACGAGTTCCCGAGCCTGGGCAAGCTGGACATCATGCAGGAGTCGCTGGCGTTCGTGGCCGGTTATGGCATCAAGTGCTACCTGATCATTCAGGATTTGTCGCAGCTGCAGGAATTCTACGGGCAGAACGAGAGCATCACTTCCAACTGCCATATCCAGAACGCCTACCCGCCAAACCGGGTGGAAACCGCAGAGCACCTGTCCAAGCTCACCGGCCAGACGACCATCGTCAAGGAACAGGTCACCACCAGCGGGCGCCGCTCAAGCGCGCTGCTGGGGCAGGTCTCGCGCACCATCCAGGAAGTGCAGCGGCCGCTGCTGACCACCGACGAAGCCCTGCGCATGCCCGGCCCTCGCAAGGACAGCAGCGGTAACATTCAGGAGGCCGGCGACATGGTGGTGTACTGCGCAGGGTTCCCGGCGTTCTACGGCAAGCAGCCGTTGTACTTCCAGGACCCTATCTTCACCGCCCGCGCCAAGGTACCAGCGCCGCGTGACAGCGACCGCACCATCGACCTGCGGGAGACGGCACCATCGGCATGAAGCGACCGCTGAGCGTGGCTGCGCTGCTGGGCATCCTGGCCTTGCTGCTGTCTGCGCTGGCCATGCACAGCGGGGCCCGCATCAACGTCACCAGTAGCTTTCCACCGGGTATCTACTGGGTGGTCGACAAGGCACCGGAGAAGGGTGACCTGGTGATGTTCTGCCCTCCCAAATTGCCCCTGTTCGACCTGGCGCATACGCGCGGCTACCTCGGCGGGGGTTCATGCCCCGGCGGCTACATGCACATGATCAAGCGCCTGGTCGCTGAGGCGGGCGACGAGGTGCTGATTGCCGACGCTGGCGTCAGCGTCAACGGCCAACTGCAACTGCGCAGCCAGCTGTTGGCCAAGGACCCAAGCGGGCGCAGCATGCCACGCCCTGCATCGGCGCATTTTCGCCTGGCCGACGGCGAAGTGCTGATGCTCTCCGACTACAGCCGGTTGTCTTTCGACGGCCGGTATTTCGGTACGATACCCCGGGTGCAACTGAATGAGGTGGTCAGGCCGTGGCTGGTGTGGGACCGCTCACCGAAATGAACGCTGGGGGTTAGCTAACCCCAGCCTCACTCATTGCAGTAAATAATTACAGTAATGATGCTTGTCACTTGATGCTTTTTTGCTACCATCGACATCCCGCCTTTCCGTCTGGAACAGCCGTTCTAGAGCCTCCGAATTAAGTTTCAGTTAAGTTTTCCCCGCTAGCGTAGGAAATCAGTCCACACCGACTGTGATTTATGGCAAATGCCTGTCATCTAAATCCCTGCATAGCCAGAATCTTTCACCGGTAAACTGGGTTTACCTACTCACCGTCAAGAGGATGAATCATGCCCGTAAAGGACCCATCCAAGGCCGTACCGCAGGTCCCCGCGGAAAGCGCCGATGCTGCCCTCAAGCACATCGTCGACGGCTTCCTGCGCTTTCACCATGATGTCTTCCCCGAGCAGCAAGAGCTGTTCAAAAAGCTCGCCACGGCGCAAACACCGCGCGCCATGTTCATCACCTGTGCCGACTCGCGCATCGTCCCCGAGCTGATCACCCAGAGCTCGCCCGGCGACCTGTTCGTTACCCGTAACGTCGGTAACGTGGTGCCGCCCTATGGCCAGATGAACGGCGGTGTGTCCAGCGCCATCGAATACGCCGTGATGGCGTTGAAAGTGCACCACATCATCATCTGTGGCCACTCCGACTGTGGCGCCATGCGCGCCGTGCTCAACCCCCAGTCGCTGACCAAGATGCCGACCGTTGGCGCCTGGCTGCGCCATGCCGAGGTGGCCCGCACGGTTGTCGAGAACAACTGCTCGTGTGGCAGTGAGCACGAAAGCATGCAGGTGCTGACCCGGGAAAACGTCATCGCCCAGCTGCATCACCTGCGCACGCACCCCTCAGTGGCATCGCGCCTTGCCGCAGGCCAGCTGTATATCCACGGCTGGGTCTACGACATCGAAACCAGCAAGATCGAAGCCTATGACGCGGCCAGCGACAGCTTCATGCCCCTGGCGGCCGGCGAGCCCGTCCCCTGCGCTACTCCGAGAGGCCGCTACTAAGCGACCCTGACACCCCTGAGCCTTGAATAGCCGGCTGCACCCTGCGGGCGTGCGGCGCGGCCTTCGGCTGCCTTGAATTCCCTGACTGGTGTGCCGGCATTGTCTGCTGGCAGCCCGCGCCTGCGCGCATGTCGGGGCCCAAACGTGCCCATGGCCAGCGGAATGGCCATGTGATCGAGAAAGGAGAAATACGGTGAACATTACACAGCTGAAAGCGGCCCTGCCGCGTGAGTTGCTGGCCTCGGTGGTGGTCTTCCTGGTGGCGTTGCCGCTGTGCATGGGTATCGCGATCGCCTCGGGCATGCCGCCAGCCAAGGGGCTGATCACCGGCATCATCGGTGGCATCGTCGTTGGGTTTCTGGCCGGCTCGCCGCTGCAGGTGAGCGGGCCTGCGGCAGGCTTGGCGGTTCTGGTGTTCGAACTGGTGCGCCAGCATGGCATGGCCATGCTCGGGCCAATCCTGCTGCTGGCGGGGGTATTGCAACTGCTGGCCGGGCGTCTGCGCCTGGGTTGCTGGTTCCGGGTTACGGCGCCTGCTGTGGTGTACGGCATGCTGGCGGGCATCGGCGTGCTGATCGTGCTGTCGCAGGTGCATGTGATGTTCGACACCGCGCCCCAGCCTTCGGGCCTGCAGAACCTGCTGGAGTTCCCGGCAACGGTGGCCGCTGCCCTGCCGCTGGAAAGCGCCGGCATGGGTTGGCAGGCCGGTGCCCTGGGTCTGGGCACCATCCTCATCATGTGGGGCTGGGAGCGGTTTCGGCCACAGCGCTTGCGGTTCATCCCCGGGGCGTTGTTGGGGGTGGCGGCGATGACTGCCATCAGCATGTGGTTGGCGCTGCCGGTCAACCGTGTGCAGGTGCCCGCCGACCTGTCGGAAGCGATCGACTGGATACGCCCCGATGACCTGATGAAGCTGGCCGACCCTGCCCTGCTGGTGGCCGCTTTTGCCCTGGCCTTTATCGCCAGCGCCGAAACGCTGCTTTCGGCTGCGGCCGTGGACCGCATGCACAGCGGCCAGCGTTCGGACTTCGACCGCGAGCTGTCCGCCCAGGGCATCGGCAATATGCTGTGTGGTGTGCTGGGGGCGCTGCCAATGACTGGGGTGATTGTGCGCAGCTCGGCGAATGTGCAGGCCGGTGCCCAAACACGGGCCTCGGCGATTCTGCACGGCATCTGGCTGTTGGCCTTCGTGGTGGTGCTGAGCAGTGTGCTGCAACAGATCCCCGTCGCCAGCCTGGCTGGGGTACTGGTGTTCACCGGGGTCAAGCTGGTGGACTTCAAGGCGTTCCGCGGCCTGGGGCGTTATGGGCGCATGCCGATGTTCACCTACGCGGCAACCGCGCTGGCGATCATCTTCACCGACCTGCTCACCGGCGTGCTGCTGGGCTTTGCCCTGACCTTGCTGAAGCTGGCCTTCAAGGCCGCGCGGCTGAAGATCAACCTGGTGAGCCTGCCCAAGGCCGGCCATATGGAGCTGCGGCTCAGCGGCGCGGCCACCTTCCTGAAGGTGCCGGCGTTGACCAAGGTGCTGGACAGCGTACCGGCAGGCACAACATTGCATGTGCCCCTGGGCAACCTCAGCTACATCGACCACTCATGCCTGGAACTGCTCGAAGACTGGAGCCGCAGCAATGCAGCCAATGGCTCGCGGCTGCGCATCGAGCACAGGCGCCTGAAGCGGCGGGTGGAGGGGCGCTTGCGCACTACCGCAGGTGTTGGGGCCTAGCTGTGGGCTGGCCCTTGGCGGGTAACACCGCCAAGGGCCAGCCAGCAGGGGGGCGATGGCTCAGGCCGGCTGGCCCAGTTCCACGCCCAGTTGGCGCGACAGGCACGGCCAGCGCTTCCAGGCGGCGCCGGTTTCCGGGCTGCTGAGTTTGTCGCGGTAGCTTTCCACCGACTCTGCGGCAAAGCTTTCGTCATCCAGCATCTCGTCTACCGAGTGGTGCACCACTTCGTCCAGCTGGTTGGCGAAGGCCTCGCCGATCAGTTGGTGGGCGATCAGGTTGGCCACGGTGGTGTCGACCGGGATCAGCGGCTGCTGGAAGTGGCGGATGTACAGGTCATTGACCTCTTCCACCAGGCGGTGCGCCAGGTAGGCTTCGTCCAGCAGGCAATCCAGGCCCACATGCCCCTGCATCACGCTGGGTGGCTGCAGGAAATAGGCTTCTGCAATTTTCAATACGGGTTTGATCTGCGATTCGATGCCGGCCTCGCGGGCGACTTCGTGGGCGGCCTCCAGCAGCTCCGGCACCTGGTCGATGTAGGCACCGACGAAGCGCGCCAACGTACCTTGGGCGTCCTGCTCCGGCAGCTGGATTGAGGGGTGCAGGTGCGGCAGTTGCAGCGCGAGGCGCTGTTTCAGCTGGCCGGTCTGGCCTTCATGTTGATGGGCTTGGCTCACCTGCTCGCGTACAGCAGCGATGTTCATGACAACTCCAGGGACAAAACGTTTCAAACGGAAGACACTAACTTAGCTGGATATTCAAAATACTTAAGATTCATTTGTTATAAAGGGATCCAATCTGTGGTTTGCTCAGCATATACAGAGCCAACCTCCGGGCTTCAGGCCTTCAAGCACACGTGATACGGGCTGAGCACCCTTCGGCGGGCCGGGCCTTCGTTGCGGCCCATCGGCTGCTGTCTATACTCCCGTAGAACGTGATTCGTTGATGAGGCCCGACTGCTTTCAGCTGGGGCTCGGTCGTCGAAGCCAGGCAGTCTTGACCGCCGTTCCCTCTTGCCGCAGGCCCTGCCTCCGGAAAAACAAGAACAAGTAGGGGAACCCGCAATGATGCGACATCCATCTGCGTGGATGGGTCTGCTGTTGTGGTCGGTTCTGGGGCGGGCCAATGCGGCCTGGACCGTGAACATGCACCCTGGGGCGACGGAAGTGTCCAACGCCGTCTTCAGCCTGCACATGACCATTTTCTGGATCTGCGTGATCATCGGCCTGGTGGTGTTCGGCGCGATGTTCTGGTCCATGGTGCTGCACCGCCGTTCCACCGGCCAGCAGCCGGCGCAGTTCCATGAGCACACCCGGGTCGAGATCCTGTGGACGGTGATCCCCTTCCTGATTCTGGTGGCGATGGCCATCCCGGCCACGCGCACCCTGCTGCACATCTACGACGCCAGCGACTCGGACATCGATATCCAGGTCACCGGCTACCAGTGGAAGTGGCACTACAAGTACCTGGGCCAGGACGTGGAGTTCTTCAGCAACCTGGCCACCCCTGCCGAGCAGATTCACAACAACGCCCCCAAGGACGAACATTACCTGCTGGAAGTGGACCAGCCCCTGGTGTTGCCGGTGGGTGCCAAGGTGCGCTTTCTGGTGACGGCAGCCGATGTCATCCATTCCTGGTGGGTGCCCGCCTTTGCCGTCAAGCGCGACGCCATACCCGGGTTCGTCAACGAGGCCTGGACCCGCATCGACAAGCCCGGCATCTACCGTGGCCAGTGCACCGAACTGTGCGGCAAGGACCACGGCTTCATGCCGGTGGTGGTGGAGGTGAAGTCCCAGGCCGATTACGACACCTGGCTGAGTGAGCGCAAGGCCGACGCGGCCAAGCTCAAGGAACTGACCAGCAAGCAGTGGACGCTGGACGAACTGGTGGCGCGCGGCGACAAGGTCTACCACACCACCTGCGTGGCCTGTCACCAGGCCGAGGGCCAGGGCTTGCCGCCGATGTTCCCGGCGCTGAAGGGCTCCAAAATTGCCACCGGGCCGAAGGAAGGCCACCTCAACATCGTGTTCAACGGCAAGCCGGGCACTGCCATGGCGGCGTTTGGCAAGCAGCTCTCCGAAGTGGACATTGCGGCGGTGGTCACCTACGAGCGCAACGCCTGGGGCAACAACCAGGGCGATATGGTCACGCCGCAGGATGTGCTGGCCCTCAAGCAGGCGCAAGCGCAATGAACCGCCGGGGCCTTGGCGACCAACAGGTTGCAGGAGACAGGACATGAGTGCAGTGATCGATGACCACGCCCAGGGCCATGCGCATGGGCCGGCCAAGGGCCTGATGCGCTGGGTGCTCACCACCAACCACAAGGACATCGGCACCCTGTACCTGTGGTTCAGCTTCACCATGTTCCTGCTGGGTGGCTCGTTCGCCATGGTGATCCGCGCCGAGCTGTTTCAGCCGGGCCTGCAGATCGTGGAGCCGGCCTTCTTCAACCAGATGACCACGATGCACGGGTTGATCATGGTGTTCGGTGCAGTGATGCCAGCCTTCGTGGGGCTGGCCAACTGGATGATCCCGCTGATGATCGGCGCCCCGGACATGGCCCTGCCGCGCATGAACAATTTCAGCTTCTGGCTGCTGCCGGCGGCGTTCCTGTTGCTGGTCTCCACCCTGTTCACCCCTGGCGGCGGGCCCAATTTTGGCTGGACCTTCTATGCGCCCTTGTCCACCACCTATGCACCGGCCAGTGTCACCTTCTTCATCTTCGCCATCCACCTGATGGGGATCAGTTCGATCATGGGGGCAATCAACGTGATCGCCACCATCCTCAACCTGCGTGCACCGGGCATGACCCTGATGAAGATGCCACTGTTCGTGTGGACCTGGCTGATTACCGCATTTTTGCTGATTGCGGTGATGCCGGTACTGGCCGGCGTGGTGACCATGATGCTGATGGACATCCATTTTGGCACCAGCTTCTTCAGCGCTGCCGGTGGCGGTGACCCGGTGCTGTTCCAGCACGTGTTCTGGTTTTTTGGCCACCCCGAGGTGTACATCATGATCCTGCCGGCCTTCGGCGCGGTCAGCTCGATCATCCCGGCGTTTTCCCGCAAGCCGCTGTTTGGCTACACCTCCATGGTGTATGCCACCGGCGCCATTGCTTTCCTGTCCTTCATCGTGTGGGCGCACCATATGTTCGTGGTGGGCATACCGGTGGTGGGCGAGCTGTTCTTCATGTACGCCACCATGCTGATTGCGGTGCCTACCGGGGTGAAGGTGTTCAACTGGGTCAGTACCATGTGGGAAGGCTCGCTCACGTTCGAAACGCCCATGTTGTTTGCCATTGCCTTCGTCATCCTGTTCACCATCGGCGGTTTTTCGGGGTTGATGCTGGCCATCGCCCCCGCCGACTTCCAGTACCACGACACCTACTTCGTGGTGGCGCACTTCCACTATGTACTGGTACCCGGCGCCATTTTCGGCATCTTCGCCTCGGCGTATTACTGGCTGCCGAAGTGGACCGGCCACATGTACGACGAAACCCTCGGCAAACTGCACTTCTGGCTGTCGTTCATCGGCATGAACATGGCCTTCTTCCCCATGCACTTTGTCGGGCTGGCGGGCATGCCGCGGCGTATTCCGGATTACAACCTGCAGTTTGCCGACTTCAACATGGTGTCTTCGATTGGCGCGTTTCTGTTTGGCGCCACGCAGGTGTTCTTCCTGTTCATTGTCATCAAGTGCATACGGGGCGGTGAGCCGGCCCCTGCCAAACCCTGGGATGGGGCCGAGGGGCTGGAATGGTCGGTCCCCTCGCCTGCGCCCTACCACACCTTCCAGACGCCACCTGACGTGGAGTAACCCATCGCCATGAACGGCCTGTCGCTCAAACGCCTGGTGCTGCGCCTGCTGATGCTGACGGTGGTGATGTTCGCCTTTGGCTTTGCCCTGGTGCCGCTCTACGACGTGATGTGCAAGGCCTTTGGTATCAATGGCAAGACCGGCGGGCAGTACGAGGGTAGCCAGCTGGCTGATACAACCCGGTCGGTGCGGGTGCAGTTCATGTCCACCAATGCCAGCGACATGGTCTGGGACTTCTACGCCAGCGCCGACCAGTTGCAGGTGAACCCGGGTGCGGTGAACCAGATGATCTTCATTGCCCGCAACCCCACCGACCGGCCGATGAGCGCCCAGGCCATCCCCAGCATCACCCCGGCCGAGGCTGCAGCGTATTTCCACAAGACCGAGTGCTTCTGCTTTACCCAACAGGTATTGCAGCCCGGTGAGCGCATCGAGATGCCAGTGCGTTTCATCGTCGACCGTGACCTGCCTGCCGGTGTGAAGCACCTGACCCTGGCCTACACCTTGTTCGACATCACCGCCCGTCACCCGCCCGTCGCCCAGGCCTCGGCGGTTGACCCAGGGCGCGCCCGCTGAGGGAAGGAGCACCGTCATGGCAAACCACCAGCACTATTACGTTCCGGCGCAGAGCAAGTGGCCGATCATCGCCTCGCTCGGGCTGTTGGTGACGGTGTTCGGGCTGGGTACCTGGTTCAATGACATCAAGGCCGGGCATGCTGGCTCCCATGGGCCGTTGATCTTCTTCATCGGTGCATTGCTGCTGGCCTACATGCTGTTCGGCTGGTTCGGGGCGGTGGTGCGCGAGAGCCGGGCTGGCCTGTACAGCCCGCAGCTGGACCGCTCGTTCCGCTGGGGCATGAGCTGGTTCATCTTTTCGGAGGTGATGTTCTTTTTGGCCTTCTTCGGTGCGCTGTTTTACGTGCGGGTACTGGCCGGGCCCTGGCTGGGCGGCGATGGCGCCAAGGGGGTGGCGCACATGCTGTGGCCAAGCTTCGAATTCACCTGGCCGTTGCTGCACACGCCGGACCCCAAGCTGTTCCCGCCCCCAAAGAGCGTCATTGACCCGTGGCACCTGCCGTTGATCAATACGGTGTTGCTGGTCAGTTCCAGCATCACCATCACCCTGGCCCACCATGCCCTGCGCCGAGGGCACCGCACTGCGCTGAAACTGTGGCTGGCACTGACCCTGGTGCTAGGCACCAGCTTCATTGCCTTGCAGGCCTACGAGTACCACGAGGCGTACACGCAACTGGGGCTGACCTTGGGCTCCGGCATCTATGGCGCTACGTTTTTCATGCTCACCGGTTTTCACGGCGCCCACGTGACCCTGGGCACGATCATTCTGCTGGTGATGTTCGTGCGCATTCTGCGTGGGCATTTCAGCCCGGAAAAACACTTTGGCTTCGAGGCGGCCAGTTGGTATTGGCACTTCGTCGACGTGGTGTGGGTAGGGCTGTTCATCTTTGTGTATGTGGTTTGAAGGCCGGCACTTAAAACGGGGCATGTGAAACCAGCTGACCACTGATGAACCCCCAGGCCACCAAGCCGATGGTCAGTGCTGCGAGGGTGACCCGCACTGTCAGTGCCTTGAGCAGGCGTGTGGAGTTTTCATCGTCCTTGACCAGAAACACCAGGCCACTGAACAGGCTGGCAACCGTGGCCAACAGCATCAGCACAATCGCAGCCTTGAGCATGGGGCTACTCCGAAGAGGTGCAGGAATGTGGACAAGTATAGCGAGCCACCGGGTACGGCCATGCAGAGGCGATTTCGCCCTGGCTGGCTGCCGACGCTGGCGGTGCTGGCGCTAGTGCCTGGCTTGATCGCGCTTGGCTGCTGGCAGTTGGGGCGGGCCGAGCAGAAGCGGGTGCTGCTGGCAGCCTACGCTGAACGGCGCACCGAGCCGCCGCTGGCTGTCGCGCAACTGGCGCCGGCGGGTGACGATGCCTTCCGCCGCGTGCAGTTGTACGGGCGCTTTGACCCCGAGCACAGCCTGTTGCTGGACAACCGCATGCGCGATGGCCAGGTCGGTGTGGAGCTGCTGCAACCCTTTCACGACCAACCGAGCGGTGCGTGGGTATTGATCAACCGCGGCTGGCTGGCATGGCCCGACCGGCGCGTGCCGGTGCGCTTCGAAACCCCAGCCAAGGCGCTGGCACTGCAGGCCTCTGTCTATGTCGCCCCCGGCAGCCCATTCCAGTTGCACGCCGACCCTGTCGGCGGGCAATGGCCCCACCTGCTGACGGCCGTCGACCCCAGCGGCCTGTGGCAACAGCTGGGGCGTGAGGGCTTTGCCCACGAGCTACGGCTTGAACCTGGCCCCGCTGCCTATCGCCTGGGCTGGCCGGCAGTGGCCATGGGCCCGGAAAAGCACGTGGGCTATGCCGTGCAGTGGTTCGCCCTGGCCATTGCCCTGGTGGTGCTCTACCTCTATTTCGGCTGGCATCAGCACAAGGAGAAACGCCATGGCCACCGCCACGCCACTGACCGCGCCTGAACGCGGCAAGCGCAAGGCCCGCGGGCGCTTGCAACTGCTGTTGATCCTGTTGCTGGTGATCGGGCCCATGGTGCTGGCCACCTGCATGTACAAGCTGGGGTTCTGGGTGCCGGATGGCCGCAGCTTCCATGGCGTGCTGGTTGGCAATGGCGAAGGCCGCGCCGACCTGGGCGTGGCGGGCCAGGATGAGCGCTGGCAGCTGCTGGTCACGGCGCCTGCGGAGTGCGCCGACGATTGCCAGCGGCTGGTGTACCTGGCCCGGCAGATACAGGTTGGCCTGGGCCGCGATGCCAGCCGTGCCAGCCATGCCCTGGCCGCATCCCAGCCCCTGAGCGCCCCCTACCAGGCGCTGCTCGGTCGCGAATACCCGCGGCTGCAACGTTATGCGCTGGATGCTGTGCGTTACCGACAGCGTGTGAACCAGCCCGGGCCGCAGCTGTGGATCGTCGACCCTCATGGCAACCTGGTGCTGCGCTATGACGCCGGGGTGAACGGCAAGCATGTCCTCGACGACCTGCGCCACCTGCTCAAGCTGTCCAACATCGGCTAGGACAACACCATGGCCCGACCTGGATTTCGCCTTGCTGTGTTCGCCACCCTGCTGGCCTTGATGGTCGTGTTGCTGGGCGCCTACACCCGCCTGACCCATGCCGGGTTGGGCTGCCCGGACTGGCCGGGGTGCTACGGCATGCTCACCGTGCCCAAGACCGACGCCCAACTGGCCCACGCCGAGCGGCATTTCCCGGACCACCCGGTGCAGCAGGCCAAGGGCTGGGCAGAGATGACCCACCGATATTTCGCCGGTGCGCTGGCGTTGGTCATTGCCTGGCTGGCCTTGCGCTCATTGCGTGGCCACCCTGGCGATGGCCAGCCCCGGCGCCTGCCCTTGCTGCTGCTTGCGGTGGTGCTGGGCCAGGCGGCCTTCGGCATGTGGACAGTAACGCTGCAGTTGTGGCCGCAGGTGGTCACTGCGCACCTGTTGGGCGGCTTCACCACCGTGAGCCTGCTGTTTTTGCTGGCGCTGCGCCTGTGCGGGCGCCTGCCGCCAATGCCCAAGCTGCCGTTGAGCTTGCGCCGCACGGCAGCCCTGGCATTGCTGGTGGTGATCGGCCAGATTGCCCTGGGTGGCTGGGTGAGTGCCAACTACGCTGCCGTTGCCTGCCTTGACCTGCCCACCTGCCATGGCCAATGGTGGCCGGCCGCCGATTTCGGCAATGGTTTCCACCTCACCCAGCACGTGGGGCCCAACTACCTGGGCGGGCAGCTGGACAGCGATGCGCGCACGGCCATCCATGTCAGCCATCGCCTGGGTGCGCTGATGGTGACGTGTGTGCTGTTGCTGCTTGGCTGGAAGCTGCATCGGTTGCACTTGCGCGGCCTGGCGGTGATGGTGCTGGCGGCGCTGGGGCTGCAGCTGTGCCTGGGGGTCGCCAATGTGCTGCTGCACGTGCCGTTGGCCGTTGCCGTGCTGCATAACGCGGGGGGTGCGGTGCTGTTGCTGGCCATGGTGCTAGTCAACTTCCGCATCCGCGTGGTCGACAAGCCGCGCATCACCGCAGCCTGGCGCCTCACTCCGCTGGCCCATGCCGATACCGGCCCGTGGCAGCCGGCCGCATGCAGTGGCCAGCACCTTCGCGTACTCTATCGGCTTCCTGTGCGCGCCATTGATCGCGGCGCCCGTTGACCACGAACTGTTGCCGAGCTTATGACCCGAACCCAGAAAACCGTCTTCATCCTCGTTGCCCTGGTCGCGCTGATCCTGGGCCTTACCGTCAACAAGGTGCTCAACGGCCGGGGCCAGGTAAACCCCACCGAGCTGATCGATGCAGGCATCATCCTGCTGCCGCAGAGCCGCGCGGTGCCCGATGTGACCATGACCAACCAGGACGGCCAGCCGGTACACCTGGACGAATTGAAGGGCAAATGGTCGCTGCTGTTCTTTGGCTATACCTATTGCCCGGATATCTGCCCGACCACCCTCGCGCAGTTGCGCCAGGTAAAAAGCGAGCTGCCCAAGGAGACCTTAAGCCGCCTGCAAGTGGTACTGGTGAGCGTGGACCCCAACCGCGACACGCCCAACCAGCTCAAACAGTACCTGGCTTACTTCGACAAGGACTTCGTCGGGCTGGCAGGGTCGATCGAGGATACGCAGAAGCTGGCCAATGCCTTGAGCATCCCGTTCATCCCGGCAGACACCAGCAAGCCGGGGTATACGGTTGATCACAGTGGCAACCTGGCGGTGGTCGGCCCGGACGGGCGCCAGCGGGGGTTCATACGTGCGCCGTTCAACAACCAGAAGCTGGTAGCCCGGTTGCCGGCATTGGTGAAGCAGGACTGAGGCTGTCGGCTCTGCCCGTTCGCGGGTGAGCCTGTCCAACGGTTTCAGGGGCCGCAACGCGGCCCCATGACCATCACATCAAAACGCCGGAACCACGGCGCCCTTGTACTTCTCGGTGATGAACTGCTTCACTTCAGGCGAATGCAGTGCAGCCGCGAGTTTCTTCATGTCGTCCGAATCCTTGTTGTCCGGCCGGGCAACCAGAATGTTCACGTACGGCGAATCCGCACCTTCGATGGCCAGGGCGTCTTTCTCCGGGTTCAGCTTGGCTTCCAGCGCATAGTTGGTGTTGATCAAGGCAGCATCCACCTGGGTCAGGACACGCGGAATGGTCGCCGCTTCGAGCTCGCGGAACTTGATGTTCTTCGGGTTCTCGGCAATGTCCTTCACGGTCGAGAGGATGTTCTTGTTGTCCTTGAGCTTGATCACCCCGGCCTTGTCCAGCAGCAGCAATGCGCGGCCGCCGTTGGTGGCATCGTTGGGGATGACCACGGTGGCGCCGGAAGGCAGCTCGTCCAGCTTCTTCAGCTTGCCCGAGTAAACACCCAGCGGCTCGATGTGCACGCCGGTCACGCTCACCAGGTCAGTGCCCTTGGCCTTGTTGAACTCATCCAGGTACGGCTGATGCTGGAAGAAGTTGGCGTCCAGGCGCTTCTCCGCAACCTGCACGTTGGGCTGGATGTAGTCGGTGAATTCTTTCACCTTGAGCTCTACACCTTCCTTCGCCAGCTGTGGTTTGACGAAGTTGAGAATTTCCGCGTGGGGCACCGGCGAGGCAGCGACGGTCAGGGTATCGGCCTGGGCCGAAAAGGCCGCCACGGCGGCAGCAACAGCAAGCAGCTTCTTCATTGATCACTCCTTGTGAGGGCCGCGACGGCCCCCGAACGGGTCTGCCCCATTGGGGTTACTTACGGGAAAAATGCACGACAAGCTTGTCGCCGACGCTTTGCAGCACTTGCACCAGCACCAGCAACAGCACCACCGTGACGACCATGACGTCAGTCTGGAAGCGCTGGTAACCAAAGCGGATGGCCAGGTCGCCAAGGCCGCCCGCACCGACCACACCGGCCATGGCGGTGTACGACACCAGGGTGATGGCGGTGACGGTAATGGCGGCGAAGATGCCCGGGCGGGCTTCTGGCAGCAAGGCGCCGGTGATGATCTGGCGCGTGGTGGCGCCCATCGACTGGGTGGCTTCGATGATACCGCGGTCCACTTCTCGCAGGGCGGTTTCCACCAGGCGGGCAAAGAACGGCGTGGCACCCACCACCAGCGGCGGAATGGCGCCAGCGACGCCCAGCGAGGTGCCGGTGATCAGTACGGTGATCGGGATCATCACGATCAGCAGAATGATGAACGGCAGCGAGCGCAGGATGTTGACCACCAACGACAGCAGCGCGTAAACGCCTTTCTGTTCGAACATCTGCTTGGGGCCGCACAAAAACAGCAGTACGCCCAGGGGCAGGCCCAGCAGCACGGTGAACAACAGCGAACCGAACAGCATGATCATGGTGTCGACGGTGGCCAGCCAGATTTCGGCCCAGTCGACGTTGGCGAAGAAATTAAGGGCGTCCATCAACGCAGTACCTCCATATGAACGTCAGCTGCCTTGAAGCGGGCGAAGGCCGCTTCCATGTCACCGCCAATCAAGGCGAGGGTGAGCTGGCCATAGGGGACGTCTTTGATGCGGTCGATACGCCCGGCGAGGATGCTGTAATCCACGCCTGTTTCACGGGCCACGGTGCCCAGCAACGGGGCATAGGTGGCATCACCCTGGAAGGTCAGGCGCACGATGCGGCCTGGCACATGGGTGAAGTCGTCACGCTGCTCGCCTTCGTCCACCTGCTCGTCTTCCTGGACGAAGCGCTTGGTGGTGGCGTGCTGCGGGTGCAGGAAGACATCGGCCACCGAGCCCTGCTCGACGATATGGCCGGCGTCCATTACCGCAACACGGTCGCAGACCCGGCGAATCACATCCATCTCGTGGGTGATGAGCACGATGGTGAGCTTCAGCTCGCGGTTGATCTCGGCGAGCAGTTGCAGCACCGAGGCGGTTGTCTGCGGGTCGAGGGCGCTGGTCGCCTCGTCGCACAGTAGAATCTTGGGGTTGGTCGACAACGCCCGGGCGATACCCACGCGTTGCTTCTGGCCACCCGAGAGCTGGGCCGGGTACTTGCGAGCGTGGTCCGACAGGCCGACGCGGGCGAGCAGTTCGGTGACGCGTTTGTCGATCTCGCTGCGCGACAGTTCGCCGGCCAGGGTGAGTGGCAGGGCGACGTTATCGGCGACAGTTTTGGATGCCAGCAGGTTGAAGTGCTGGAAAATCATCCCGACCTGCTGGCGGAAGCCGCGCAACTGGGTGGCGTTGAACGCGGTGACGTCTTCGCCATCGACGATGATCGTGCCGCCGGAAGGCTCTTCCAGGCGGTTGATCAGGCGCAGCATGGTGCTTTTGCCGGCACCGGAATGGCCGATCAGGCCGAACACCTGGCCATTCTCGATGGTAAGGGTAGTCGGGTTAAGGGCGGGGATTTCCCTACCGGCGACGCGGTAGGTCTTGTGTACCTGTTGGAACTCGATCACGTAGCGAACCTTGTGGGGCGCATGAATTTGGGTCAGCGGTTGGCTGGGTGGCGCATTTTAGCCTTTTCCACCCGCTGTTCTTAGCATTTATTTCGCCTTGGACCAAGCCAACGGGCATATGTCGACAACCGGTAAACCTGATTGAACGCTCACCGAACACCTCCAGTCACTACCAGAACATAGCCCGAACGGGCACGCCTGAAGACTGATGAGGAGAGCCGAACATGCCCAGCAAGAAGACGGACGCCCCCAAGCACAGCGAGGCTGCGGGCAACCAGAGCCCAGACAAGGCCAACACCAACGCCAAGCTGCAGAGCCTGGAGGCCGACCGCAGTGACGCCACTGGGCAGGCGCTGCGCACCAACCAGGGTGTGCGCATCTCCGATAACCAGAACACCCTCAAGGCTGGCCCCCGTGGGCCCTCGCTGCTTGAAGACTTCATCATGCGCGAGAAGATCACCCACTTCGACCACGAACGCATCCCTGAGCGTATCGTTCATGCCCGCGGCACGGGCGCCCATGGTTATTTCCAGAGCTATGGCTGCCATGCCGAGCTGACCAAAGCGGGTTTCCTGCAGGACCCTGAAAAGATCACCCCGGTGTTCGTGCGCTTCTCTACCGTGCAGGGCCCACGCGGCTCGGGCGACACAGTGCGCGACGTTCGCGGCTTTGCCGTGAAGTTCTACACCGACGAAGGCAACTTCGACCTGGTGGGCAACAACATGCCGGTGTTCTTCATCCAGGACGCCATCAAGTTCCCTGATTTCGTGCATGCGGTTAAGCCCGAGCCGCACAACGAAATGCCGACCGGCGGCTCGGCCCACGATACCTTCTGGGACTTCGTGTCGCTGGTGCCAGAATCGGCGCACATGGTCATCTGGGCCATGTCCGACCGGGCCATCCCGCGCAGCCTGCGCATGATGGAAGGCTTTGGCGTGCACACCTTCCGCCTGATCAACGCCGAGGGCGTGGCCAGCTTCGTGAAGTTTCACTGGAAGCCGAGCGAAGGCGTGCATTCGGTGCTGTGGGACGAGGCACAGAAGCTGGCGGGCAAGGATACCGACTACCACCGCCGCGACCTGCGCGAAGCCATCGAAACCGGGCACTACCCTGAGTGGGAGCTGGGCGTGCAGATCGTGCCGGAGGCTGATGAGCACAAGTTCGACTTCGACCTGCTGGACCCGACCAAGCTCATCCCCGAAGAGCTGGTGCCGGTTACACCGCTGGGCAAGATGGTGCTTAACCGCAACCCGGACAACTTCTTTGCCGAGGTCGAGCAGGTTGCATTCTGCCCAGGCCACATTGTGCCGGGCATCGACTTCACCAATGACCCGCTGCTGCAGGGGCGCCTGTTCTCCTACACCGATACCCAGCTCAGCCGCCTGGGTGGGCCGAACTTCCACCAGATCCCGATCAACCGCCCGGTTGCGCCGTTCCACAACAACCAGCGCGATGCCATTCACCAGCACATCGTGCACAAGGGCCAGGCGTCCTACGAGCCTAACTCCATCGATGGCGGCTGGCCGAAGGAAACCCCGCCGGGCGCCCGTGACGGTGGCTTCGAGAGCTACCAGGAACGCATCGATGCGCACAAGATTCGCCAGCGCAGCGACTCGTTCAGCGATCACTTCTCCCAGGCGCGTCTGTTCTTCCAGAGCATGAGCCCGACCGAGCAGCAGCACATCATCAAGGCTTACAGCTTTGAACTGGGCAAGGTCGAGCGTGAGGCCATTCGCGCACGTCAGGTGAATGAGATCCTGGCCAACATCGATCTCAAACTGGCGGCAGCAGTTGCCGAGAACCTCGGCCTGCCTGCCCCCAAGGCCGGCACGGTCCAGGTCAAGGGCAGCAAGCAGGCGACGTCGCCTACGCTTAGCCAGATGAACCTGCCGGGCAAGGTGGGCATCAAGGGGCGCAAGATTGCCATTCTGGTGGCCAATGGCGTGGATGCGGGCAGTGTCGACAAGCTGGTCAAGGCACTGGAAGCCCAGAGTGCCCGCCCGATGCTGCTGGGGCCGACTTCGGCGCCGGTGAAGGCCGCAGACGGCAAGCAGTTGCCGGTGGATGCGTCGATGGAGGGCATGCCGTCGGTAATGTTCGACGGCATTATCGTGCCGGCGGGCAAAGCCTCTGGTGATGCGCTGGCTGGCAGCGGCGTGGCCAAGCACTTCCTGCTCGAAGGTTACAAACACCTGAAGGCCATGGTGCTGACCAAGGAGCTGCTGGCAACGCTTGGCCTCAAAGAGGACAAGGGGCTGCTGACAGGCGATGACCAGAAAACCGTGGACGCGTTCGTCAAGGCGGTAGAAGGGCACCGCGTCTGGGAGCGTGAAGCGGCAGCCGAGGCTGTGCCAGCCTGACGGCCCACCCCGTGGCCGGCGACCTTTGGAGCCGGCCTGCTGGCGGGGCCTACGACGTTATTGCTGGTGTGGGACCAGAACCACCTGCGCCGGCAATGCACGCTGGATCTCATGCTTGAGCTTCAGGTTGTACCCGCTGTCCAGCTTGTGCACACGCTTTTCAAGCAGGTGCTTGAGCCACGGTGCATCAGCGCTGCGGGGCACCTGGAACACCACTTCGCATCGGTAGTTGACGACGTCCTGGGCGATATCGTCCAGCTGATGACGCATTGCGCCAATATCCGTGGTTTTCAACGCAACGACCGTGCTGGGCGCTGTCGGGTCGATCAGCCGTGCCTTGGGCTTGGCTTCGGCTGCCTGCAGCGCAGCCTCCGCCTTGGCCAGCTCGGCTTTACGCGCTTGCGTCAACGGGTCCCCACCGATCACGGCAGGTGCCTGGGGCATCAATGCGCGGGCCCTGGCCAGTGCCGTGGCAGCGGCGTTCACGTCACCTTTCTGCAGCACGATCTGGCTGCGTTGCAGATAGGCTTCGGCCAGCTGGCGCTGGAATTGCTCGATACGCGCGTCACCTGGCGCCTGCGCTTGCAGCGCGGCCAACTGGTCTTCGGCGGTGGCCAGCTCATTGCTGGCAATATTTTGTTGCAACTGCTGCCAGGCATCGGCTTGGGCAGGTGCGGTGGCCTGTTGAACTGGCGCATGGGTACAGGCGGCCAGAAACAGTGAAAACGCGGCAACAAGCAGACAACGGGAGGCAAACGGCTTCATTCCTGCGACTCTCTATTTGCGCAAAAAGCGAGCAAGTCTACACCCAGGTGCGCACGCTCGAAAACAGGTCTTACAGACCCTTTACTTCGCCCAAGGTTGCAGAGGCAGCCCCGGCACGCCGGTTTTTCACCGTTTTGGCAGTGCCAGGCTCAGCAAGAATAGCATTGCAGCGCACACCACGATGGAGGGGCCGGCAGGGGTATCCTTGAACCAGGACAGCGCCAGCCCGCCGCAAACTGCGGTGACGCCCAGTAGGCTGGCCCCCAGCGCCATCTGCTCGGGAGAGCGGGCGTGACGCTGCGCCGCAGCTGCTGGAATGATCAGCAGTGAGGTGATCAGCAGCACCCCGACGATCTTCATGGCCACGGCGATGACCACGGCAATCAGCAGCATCAGCGCCATGCGCAGGCCGGCGACGGGCAGGCCTTCGACCATGGCCAGCTCTTCATGCACGGTCACGGCCAGCAATGGCCGCCACAGCACAGCGAGCAGCACCAGCACCAGGGCACTGCCGCCGAGGATCCAGGCCAGGTCGGTGGGGCTGATGGCCAGCAGGTCGCCGAACAGATAACCCATCAGGTCGATGCGCACGTCATGCATGAAGCTCAGCACCACCAGCCCCAACGACAGCGTGCTGGGTGCGAGAATGCCCAGCAAGGTGTCGGAGGCCAGTGGCTGACGCTGCTGCAAGGTAACCAGCACAATGGCCAGCAGCAGGCAGCCCACGGTCACTGCCAGCGCCGGGCTTACATCCAGGGCAAAGCCCATGGCCACGCCGAGCAGCGCTGCGTGTGACAGGGTGTCCCCGAAATAGGCCATGCGCCGCCAGACCACGAACGAGCCCAGCGGCCCGGCCACCAGTGCCAGGGACAGACCGGCAAGCAGGGCGTAGAGAAGAAAATCAGCCATGCTTGCAGTGCGCTCCATGAACAGGGTTGCCAGGGGCGACCACGGAGCCGTGCAGGTCATGGCTGTGGTCGTGATGGTGATGGTAGATGGCAAGGCTTGGCGCGGTCTGGCCGAACAGTTCGACGAACGCCGGGTCGCCGCTGACCTGTTCCGGGTGGCCCGAACAGCAGACATGGCGGTTCAGGCACACCACTTGGTCGGTGGCGCTCATCACCAGGTGCAGGTCGTGGGACACCATCAGCACGCCGCAGCCCAGGCGATCGCGCAGCCGGGTGATGAGGTTGTACAACTCGGTCTGGCCGACCACGTCCACACCTTGTACCGGCTCGTCCAGCACCAGCAGCTGTGGCTCGCGCAGCAGGGCACGGGCCAGCAGCACGCGCTGCATCTCGCCACCGGACACGGTCTGGATCGGGCTGTCGATCACGTGCTGGGCACCCACTTCGTGCAACGCTGCCAAGGCGGCCGCCCGGTCAACACCCGGCACCAGGCGCAGAAAGCGCAGCACGGAGAGCGGTAGCGTGGCATCCACCTGGATTTTTTGCGGCATGTAGCCGATGCGTAGCTTGGGCCGGCGCCATACTGAACCGCGGTGTGGCTTGAGCAGCCCCAGCACGGCGCGCACCAGGGTGGTCTTGCCTGCGCCATTGGGGCCGATCAGGGTCACGATCTGGCCGGGTGCCACCGACAGGTCGATGCTGTCCAGCACGTTCTCCCCACCGAAGGTGACGCCGACCTGCTCCAGGCGGATGAGCGCGTCGGTCATGCCGCGCTCCGGCAATTGCTGCACAGGCCCACCACTTCCACGGTCTGGTTCTCGACGGTAAAGCCGACGTGCCTGGCGCTGCCGATGATGGCGTCGCTGATGCTGTCCTGCTCCAGCTCGATGGCCACATGGCAGACGCGGCAGATCAGGAACTGGCTTTGGTGAGCGTGTTCCGGGTGGCTGCAGCCCATGAAGGCGTTGAGTGAGGCGATGCGGTGCACCAGGCCGTTTTCCAGCAGGAAATCCAGTGCGCGGTACACGGTGGGGGGCGCCGCCCGGCGCCCGTCCTGTTCGCTGAGCACCGCCAGGATGTCGTAGGCACCCAGCGGTTTATGGCTTTGCCATACCAGCTCCAGCACGCGGCGGCGCAGTGCGGTCAGGCGCAGGCCCTGGCGCGCGCACAGCGCGTCGGCTTCGGCCAGGGCGCTGTGTACGCAATGGGAATGATCATGGGGGCGGTTGGCCAGCGGCGTGATGGACATGGGCAGCGACGGTTCTGGACAGAGACGTTATTATGTTACCTGTTTTAGACGATTCGAGTACCTACCGTGTCCCGATTCCTGGCCCTGTTTGTCGCTTTCATCGCATTCTCAGCCCACGCCGACGTGCGTGTGCTGACCAGTATCAAGCCCCTGCAGCAGATTGCCGCAGCCGTTCAGGACGGGGTTGGCAGCCCTGAGGTGCTGTTGCCGCCCGGTGCCTCACCGCACCATTACGCGCTGCGCCCTTCCGATGTGCGGCGTGTGGGTGATGCCGACCTGCTGTACTGGATCGGCCCGGACATGGAGGGCTTCTTGCCTCGGGTGCTGGGCAGCCGCAGCAAACCCACAGTGGCGGTGCAGTCGCTGGCGAACATGAAGTTGCGCCACTTTGGCGAGGACAGCCACTCCCATGACGAGGCCCAGGACGATCATGACCATGATCACCGCCCAGGCAGCCTGGATGCGCATTTGTGGTTATCATCGGTCAACGCACGGGTGATTGCCGCGAAGATGGCCGCTGACCTTGCCCAGGTCGACCCTGCCAATGCTGCCCGTTACCAGAGCAACCTGAAGGCCTTTGATGGGCACCTGGATGCCCTGGATGGCCGAATCAAGGCCCGGGTGGCGGGCGTAGCAGGCAAACCGTACTTTGTTTTCCACGAGGCGTTCGATTACTTCGAGGCGGAGTACGGCCTGAAGCACACAGGCGTGTTCAGTGTGGCTTCGGAGGTACAGCCCGGTGCGCAGCATGTGGCAGCCATGCGCACGCGGTTGCAGGAGGTGGGCAAAACCTGTGTCTTCAGCGAACCGCCCCTGCGCCCACGCCTGGCCGAGACCCTGACCGCAGGGTTGCCGGTGCGCCTGGCCGAGCTGGACGCGCTGGGCGGTACAGACCCGGTAGATGGCAAAGGGTATGAGCGCCTGCTGGAGAAGCTGGGTAATGACCTGGCCGGGTGCCTGGAGCAGTTGTAACCGTGCCATAGCGCGTCATGCGCCCTAGGGGCGCAGCCAAACTGGCCCGAAACAAACGGAGCTCGCGATGCGCCGCGCGGGCGGCGCTCGATCGCCCAGGCGCTGAAAACTGTGCCGGTGACAACTTCCCAGCCCCACCGTATTCTGCCGGTGAAGGGACCGGGCCTAGGTTGCGTGATGGCCGCCAGGTGTTCGCCACAAAAGAGTCTGCGCCTATGAGACCGAGCGCCGCCCGCGCGGCGCATCGCGAGCTGCGCTCGCTCCTACGCTTGTTTCGGGCCAATCACGGCTGTGACAGGCGCGCGCGACCGCGTGTTTACAGCGCGAACGGCAAGTGCAGGCTCACCTGCTGACGCTGCGCCAGGCGCACCTCGAACTCACGCGGGTCATGGATCATCACGTCCATGCCGGCGAACGATTCAGCGGCAATCAGCCGCGACAACCAGAACCGCACGCAGCCTACCCGCAGCATCTCTGGCCACAACTCGGCCTCGGCCGCCGTAAACGGTCGCAGCGCAGCATAGGCCGCCAGCAGTGCCTGTGCGCGTGGTGCATCGACGCCGCCCTGGTCGTTCAGGCACCAGTCGTTCACCGTAATGGCCAGGTCGTAGAGCATCGGCCCCGAGCAGGCATTGTAGAAATCGATCACACCCGTCAGGTGGGTGCTTTCGAACATCACGTTGTCGCGGAACAGGTCGGCGTGCAGGTTGGCCCGTGGCAATGCCAGGATCTGTGCCTTGTGCAAAGCCATCTCGGCCAGTGCCGGCCTCAGCAGCGCAGCCTGCTCCGCGGTGAGGCGCGGTAGCAGCTCGGCCCCGGCGGCCTGCATCCAGTCCAGCCCGCGGTCGGTGCGGCGTTCGATGATGCGCTCGCGGGTAGCCAGGTGAATGTGTGCGAGCAATTCACCGACCTGGGCGCAGTGCTGGGCGTTGGGCGCCTTGATGTGCTTGCCCGACAACCTTGGCTGCAGCAGTGCCGGCTTGCCGCACAGCTCACGCAGGCCGTTGCCGTCACGGTCACGCACGGCATAGGGCACGGGCATGTCCGCGGCGTGCAGGGTGTCGAGCAGTTCGATGAAGAACGGCATGTCTTCGCTGGGCCCACGCTCGATCAGCGTCAGCACGAACTCCCCCTGTTCGAGGCTGACGAAGAAGTTGCTGTTCTCGGTACCGGCGGCGATGCCCTGGAAGTCGAGCAGGCGGCCCAGCTGGTAAGGCGCCAGAAAGGTTTCCAGCTCAGGCCGGGTCACGGGGGTGAAGACTGACATGATGAAAGATTGCCCATGCAGGCACTTCCGCCGGGAAGTGCCGGGTTGATGTGAACGGTGCGCGTCAGATTACCACTCGAAGATCTTCCAGCCCGGAATCAGCATGTCCGGTTGGTCGGAACGAATGAAATTGCCATCGGAGCCATCGGCGCGTACCAGAAAGTAAGGCTTGCCATGTTTCGGTGTGATCTTGATTGCATACAGGAAGCCGTTTTGCCGATATTCCTGGATGGTCTTGTCGCCTTCCGTGCGAATGGTCACCTCGGGATCGGCCGAGGGCGCGTCGTCCGCCGCCAGGGCTACGACAGGCGTGGTTGCCAACAGGCCGAGCAGTAACAGGCGATTGAGTGTACGCATGATAACCTAGTCCCTTTGTCGTCAATGATTCTGGCTATTCTAGCGCCGGACCCGTCGAAAAGGTTGATTCTGCACATGAGCCAAGCGCCCCTCGTCCTGGTGGACGGTTCCTCCTACCTGTACCGTGCCTTTCATGCGCTGCCACCCCTGACCACGTCCAAGGGCATGCCGACTGGCGCGGTGAAGGGTGTGCTGAACATGCTCAAGAGCCTGCGCAGGCAGTACCCCGAAAGCCTCTTCGCCGTGGTGTTCGACGCCAAGGGCGGCACCTTCCGCGACACCTTGTATGCCGATTACAAGGCCAATCGCCCGAGCATGCCTGACGACCTGCGGGTGCAGATCGAGCCCTTGCACGCCAGCGTCAAGGCCTTGGGCTACCCCCTGTTGTGCGTCGAGGGGGTGGAGGCTGACGACGTCATCGGTACCCTGGCCCGCAGCAGTGCCGCGCTTGGCCGGCCGGTTATCATCTCCACGGGCGACAAGGACATGGCGCAGTTGGTGGACGGGCACATTACCCTGGTCAACACCATGACCGGTAGCGTGCTGGACGTGGCTGGCGTGCATGAGAAGTTTGGCGTCGGGCCCGAGCACATCATCGACTTCCTGGCCCTGATGGGCGACAAGGTCGACAACATTCCAGGCGTACCGGGCGTAGGTGAAAAGACCGCCGCAGGCCTGCTGACCGGTATCGGTGGCGGGCTCAGCGAGCTGTACGCCAACCTGGACAAGGTACCCACCCTGGCCATCCGTGGCGCCAAGAGCCTGCCCGCCAAGCTTGAGGAACACCGCGACGCGGCGTTCTTGTCGTATGAACTGGCCACCATCAAGATCGACGTGCCGCTGGACATCGAAGTGGACGCCCTGGTGTGCGGCGAGCCGGACCGCGAGGCGCTGCTGGCGCTGTACACCGAGATGGAATTCAAGAGCTGGGTGGCCGATGTGCAGCGCGATGCCGCCCGCGCAGGTGATGAAGTAGCCCCGGTGCAAGCGCCGGCGGCGGTCGTCGAGGCAAAGTACGAAACCATCCTCGATCAGGCCCGCTTCGATGCCTGGCTGGAAAAACTGCGCAACGCGCCACTGATCGCGTTCGACACCGAAACCACCAGCGTGGATGCCCAGCGGGCGCAGCTGGTGGGCATCTCGTTTGCCGTGGAACCCCACGAAGCCGCTTATGTGCCCTTGATGCACGACTACGAGGGGGCGCCCGCCCAGCTTGATCGCGAGGCCGTGCTGCTGGCACTGAAACCCCTCCTGGAAGACCCAACCAAGGCCAAGGTAGGGCAGAACGCCAAATACGATATCAACATCCTCGCCAACGGCTCGCCCGCCATCCGCATGCAGGGTGTTGCCTACGACACCATGCTTGAGTCGTACGTGTTCAATTCCACCGCTACCCGGCACGACATGGACAGCCTGGCGCAGAAGTACCTGGGCCACACCACCATTGCCTTCGAGGACATCGCTGGCAAGGGCGCCAAGCAGCTCACCTTCAACCAGATCCACCTGGACAAGGCGGGCCCCTATGCGGCCGAGGATGCCGATATCACCCTGCGCTTGCACCAGGCGTTGCAGGCACGGCTGGCGCAAACCCCCGGTGTACAACCGGTGCTGATGGACATCGAAATGCCGCTGGTACCGGTGCTGGCCAAGATCGAGCGCCAGGGCGCCCTGGTGGATGCTGCCTTGTTGCAGGTACAAAGTGGTGAGCTGGGCGTGAAGATGGCCGAGCTGGAGCAACGCGCCTTCGAGCTGGCCGGTGAGCAGTTCAACCTCGGCTCACCCAAACAGCTGGGGGCGATTCTGTACGACAAGCTGGGCATGCCGGTATTGAGCAAAACCGCCAAGGGCCAGCCGTCCACCGCCGAGGCGGTGCTCGACGACCTGGCGATGCAAGGCTACCCCTTGCCTGAGGTGCTGATGCAGTACCGCAGCCTGAGCAAGCTCAAGAGCACCTACACCGACAAGCTGCCGGGGCAGATCAACCCGCGCACCGGGCGCATTCACACCTCCTACCAGCAGGCGGTGGCGGCCACCGGCCGGTTGTCGTCCAGCGACCCGAACCTGCAGAACATCCCCATTCGTACTGCCGAGGGCCGGCGCATCCGCCAGGCGTTCATCGCCAGCCCCGGCTACAAGCTGCTGGCTGCCGACTATTCGCAGATCGAGCTGCGCATCATGGCCCACCTGGCCAAGGATGAGGGCCTGCTGCATGCCTTCCAGAATGACCTGGACGTGCACCGGGCCACGGCGGCAGAGGTGTTTGGCGTGGCGCTCGAACAGGTGACCAACGACCAGCGCCGCAGCGCCAAGGCGATCAACTTCGGCCTGATCTACGGCATGAGCGCGTTTGGCCTGGCCAAGCAGATCGGCGTGGACCGCAAGCAGTCCCAGGACTACATCGACCGCTATTTCACCCGCTACCCTGGCGTGCTGGCCTACATGGAGCGCACCCGCGCCCAGGCGGCGGAGCAGGGCTTCGTCGAAACCCTGTTCGGCCGCCGGCTGTACCTGCCCGACATCAACGCCAAGAACCCCGCCCTGCGCAAAGGCGCCGAACGGACGGCGATCAACGCCCCCATGCAGGGCACCGCCGCAGACATCATCAAGCGGGCGATGGTCAACGTGGACAACTGGCTGAGCGAGAGCGGGCTGGACGCCCGGGTGATCCTGCAGGTACACGACGAACTGGTGCTGGAGGTGCGCGAGGACCTGGTTGAACAGGTCAAAGATGAAATTCGCCTGCACATGAGCAACGCCGCGAAACTCGACGTACCGCTGCTAGTTGAAGCGGGCGTGGGCGCGAACTGGGACGAAGCGCACTGATCGAGCGGTTAAAACTCACGAGCCTCTGCGACTTATCGCCGCATGACTGGATGCCGGCCACCTCGGTGGCCGATGGCATTTCATGAAACAGCGCACAAATTGAAGCAGCGGTCAGGAACTTAAAGGGTGAATTGCGACTCAGAGGTCCTGAATGGCTGGTGAAGCCTTTCGATGCTCCTATGTTGTGTTAAGTGTTGGCAGATATCTGGACCCCGCCCTAGCGGTCCGGACTTGAACCCCGAACTTCCCCCTCCCCATACGAAGTCCGGGGTTTTTTTTGCCTGCGATTTGGCAAAGCGTTACACCGCAGGCTTGTCTTCCAGCTCCATCCAGCCGGCCAGCACGCGGTAGGCGTCTTCTACGCCCAGGCGCTTGGGCGCCGAGAACAGCTGGATGGTCACGCCATCGCCCCAGCCTTTTCTGATTTCCGACTGCACTTTAAGCAGGGTGTTCTTGGCTGCGCCGTGGGTCAGCTTGTCGGCCTTGGTCAGCAGGATGTGCATGGGCATCCTGCTGGCCTTGGACCAGTCGAGCATCATCTTGTCGAAGTCGGTCATGGGGTGGCGCACGTCCATCATCAGGATGATGCCGCGCAAGCACTCGCGGCTGCCCAGGTAGGCCTCCAGGTGCTTTTGCCAGTGCTGTTTGAGCGGGATCGGTACCTTGGCATAGCCATAACCCGGCAAGTCGACCAAACGCCGTTCATCGTCCAGACTGAAAAAGTTCAGCAGCTGAGTGCGGCCCGGGGTTTTCGAGGTGCGTGCCAGGCTGGCGTGGGTCAGGGTGTTGAGGGCGCTGGACTTGCCGGCATTGGACCGGCCGGCGAAAGCCACCTCGTAACCCTGGTCGTCGGGGCATTGTTCGACCTTGGCGGCGCTGAGGGCGAATTGGGCTTTCTGGCACAGGCCGAGGATGGGGTTCTTGACTTGCATGGGATATCCGATGTGGGTGTTGCCGGGCTCGATTGGCCTGAGCCTGGCAAGCGGTGTCGTTTCCGTTTGGACGGCGGAAGTATATAATGCCCCAGTTTTTGTGTGCTCATTCTCCCAACGTAGGGGAACGGGCATGGGGTGTCGATCAATAGCTCGCGCAACAGAACGCAGCGCGGCCCCCAACCCTGAAGGTCGTTCCGCATGGCGAAATGGCTGCTTGCTGTCGGTATGTTTCTGCCGGTTTTCAGCGCACAGGCTACACAGGATCCCGAGGTGTTGTACAACCGCACGTGTGCGGCCTGTCACGCCGGGCAGTTGCCACAGGCGCCCAGGCAGGGCGACCGGGTAGCGTGGGAGCCAAGGCTGGCGCAGGGCATGGAGGTACTGGTAAGGCACGTGACCCAGGGTTTCAAGGCTATGCCGCCGCGTGGATTGTGCATGGACTGCAGTGCCGAGGACTACCGTTTGGTCATCCTTTGGATGAGTGGCAGTCCCGATACATAACATTTCACCCTTAGCCGTGTTGGATTAGCTGATGAACAAACTAGTCGTGAGTCTGCTGTTGACCCTGGGTGTCGCAGGTGCGGCCACTGCTGCACAACCTGTCATGGGCGATGCTGCCGCGGGCCAGGCCAAGACCGCCGTCTGTGGCGCCTGCCACAACCCCGACGGCAATAGCCTGGCACCGAACTTCCCGAAACTGGCTGGCCAAGGCCAGCGCTACCTCGAAAAACAACTGCACGATATCAAGTCCGGCAAGCGTACCGTGCTGGAGATGACCGGCATGCTGGCCGCTTTCAGCGACCAGGACCTCGCCGATATCGCTGCGTACTTCGCCAGCCAGAAAGGCAGCGTGGGGGCTGCTGACCCGGCGCTGGTCGAACGCGGCCGCGCACTGTTCAATGGCGGTGACCTCGACAAGGGCATGCCTGCCTGTACCGGCTGCCACTCCCCCAACGGCGCCGGTATTGCGCTTGCCGGCTTCCCGCACCTGAGCGGCCAGCACGCGCAGTACGTGAGCAAGCAGCTCACCGACTTCCGCGAAGGCAACCGCACCAACGACGGCGATGCCATGACCATGCGCACCATCGCCGGCAAGCTGAGCAACCATGATATCGAAGCCCTGGCCAGCTATATCCAGGGCCTGCATTAACATTCGGTTAATGTTGCCAGCCAATGATGAAAGGGCGGTGCGGCCGCCCTTTTTTTTGCCCGCAGCCGTTACACTACAGAACTTGAGCCCTTCCCGGCCTGTCTCAGTGCAGGTCGCGTCGCGGCGACCCATGACTGCTCAGGAGTAAAGCATGCGTAAACTGATTCTCAGCGCTGCGCTGGTCGCTGCCAGCGTATTCGGTATGACTGCCGTCCAGGCCGCAGAGCCTGTTGCCGGCAAGGAATATTTGGTGCTGAGCAACCCTGTTCCGGTTTCCGTCCCTGGCAAGATCGAAGTGGTCGAGCTGTTCTGGTATGGCTGCCCGCACTGCTATAGCTTCGAGCCGGTGATCAACCCTTGGGTGGAAAAATTGCCCAAGGATGTCAACTTCAAGCGTATCCCCGCCATGTTCGGCGGCCCGTGGGATGCCCATGGCCAGATGTTCCTCACCCTCGAAGCCATGGGTGTCGAGCATAAAGTGCATGCTGCCGTCTTCGATGCTATCCAGAACCAGCGCAAGCGCCTGACCGATCCACAGGACATGGCGGACTTCCTGGCGACCCAAGGCGTGGACAAGGACAAGTTCCTGGCCACCTATAACTCGTTCGCGATCAAAGGCCAGGTCAACCAGGCCAAAGAGCTGGCGAAGAAGTACGAAATCACCGGCGTACCGAGCATGATCGTCAACGGCAAGTATCGCTTCGACCTGGGTACCGCCGGCGGTGCCGAGGCCGTACTGAACGTTGCCGACCAGCTGATCGACAAGGAGCGCGCCGCCAAGTAGGCGGCGCTACCATGCCCCGCTTCCGGTCCACGCGTGGCATTGGCCTGCACCAGCCGCAGGTCAACGAGCATCACCTGCAGGCCCCTGGCCTGCCCGAGGATGGTCGCCTGCGGCTGCTCAGCTTCAACATTCAGGTGGGCATCAGCACCGAACGCTACCGGCACTACCTGACCCGCAGTTGGCAACATCTGCTGCCACACACCGGGCGGGCCGGTAACCTGCAGAAGATTGGCCAACTGCTCAGCGACTTCGACCTGGTGGCTTTGCAGGAAGCCGACGGCGGTAGCATGCGTTCGGGCTACATCAACCAGGTCGAGCACCTGGCCCAGTTGGGCGCTTTCCCCTACTGGTACCAGCAACTCAATCGCAACCTTGGCCGCTTTGCCCAGCATAGCAACGGCGTGCTAAGCCGCTTGAAACCGCACCAGCTCGAAGACCATCCGCTGCCCGGCCCCGCCGGGCGGGGTGCCATTCTGGTGCGCTTCGGCGAGGGTGAGGATGCGCTGATCGTGGTCATGATGCACTTGGCATTGGGTGCCAAGACCCGGGCCCTGCAGCTTGCCTATATCCGCGAGCTGATTGGCGGTTATCGTCACCAGGTGTTGATGGGTGACATGAACACCCATGCCACGGACCTGCTCGAGCATTCGCCGTTGCGCGACCTTGGCCTGATTGCCCCGCAGGTGGAGGCCACGTTCCCCAGCTGGCGCCCCCAGCGTTGCCTGGACCACATTCTGCTCAGCCCCAGCCTTACGCTGGAGCGCGTGGAGGTGCTGGCCCAACCGATCTCCGACCACCTTCCGGTCGCTGTCGAGATCCGATTGCCTGATGCATTGACTGTGGATACGCTGCCGGCCTTGAGCTGAATCAACTGAAGCTGTGCATGCCCTAAAGTGCCCGGGGTGTGCGCCGACAGTGTGTATCAGACAGCCCCAGTTGTATCACCCGTGCGGACACAGGCATGACCGAAGAAGCCGAGCGCTGGAAAGAAAAATACCTAAAGAGCATCGAGCAGCAGGAGAAGCTCGAGCGGCGTTGGGAGGCTCGCCTCGACTTGCTGCGCCGTGGCCTGGTGCGCAGTACCCTGGCCGCTGAAGGCAGCGACAAGATCGTGGACCAGTGCATGAAGGAAATGCGCGAGGTGATCCGTGGTGACAATATGGACGCCGGGCTGGCCGGGCTCATACCGCGGCTGGAGAAGGCGGTGCTGGACTCTGAGCAGCGCCGCGAAACCCGCATGAACCAGGTGGGTGATGCACTGACCTCGCTGGTAGGGCAACTGCAAGGCCTGCCCCTTTCCAGCGATGTGTCCCGGCCTTTGAAAAAGCTGGCTAAACGCCTGGAGGCAGGGGTGAGCCAATCGCGTGATCTGCCGCCGCTGTTGGGCGAGTTGAGCGGCTTGCAGGAGCGTGCGCTTTCGGCGTTGGGCAAGTCGGCTGGTGAGCCGCGTGGGGGGTTCCTGCAGCGCCTGTTCAAGGGTCGTGAGGACGAGGTGCCTGCGGCCCCGGTGCCTGAGGCTGATCCAGCCCCAGCCCCAGCCCCAGCACCCGCACCGGAAGCGCCAGCGTCACCAGCGCCGCTCATCGAGCCGCCATCGGCGCTTGCCCAGGCCCCGGCGGCGCACAGCATCGATGCATTCGATGCACCGCATGCCCCTGAGGTCGATTCTGCTGCCGAGCCCGCAGTACAACCTGCCAACGACCCGTTGCCAGAAGCTCACGTAGCCGCCACCCCACCGCCAACCGTCCCAACGCCCGAGCACCTTCCGCCGGATAGCCGGGAAGCCGCCGATGAGGCCTACGCCCTGCCCTACGCGGTAGAACCGCCCTACAGCCAGGTGGCCGCGCACATCCAGCAGACCCTGATCGGCCTGCTGGATGACCTCAGCCTGCCGGAGCGGCACAAGGCTCAGGCGCAGGCCATGCGCGACCGGGTTGCGCGTGGGCTTAACTGGTACGAGCTGATACCGGTGCTCGATGACCTTGCCGTTCTGTTGCTGGCCATCACCGACAGCGGCCAGCACGAATTCGAAACCTACCTGCAACTGCTCAACGAGCGCCTGGAAGGTTTTCACGACTATTTGCACCAGGCCAGCGCCGGCCATGCCGACAACAGCAGCGCAGCGCGGGAGCTGGATACCCAGTTGCGTGAGCATGTGGACGGCCTGCAGAGCGATGTCCAGTGCGCCGCCGATGTGGTGAGCCTCAAGCAGGCGCTGGACGGCCGGCTCGAAAGCCTGCTGGTTACCATGGACCAGCACAAGCATGAACGCGACCGCCGCGAGCAGGAGCTGGCCGGCCGCCTGCACGGGTTGTCCGAGCGGGTGGCCAGCATGGAGCAGGAAGCCCTTGGCTATCGCGAGCACCTGGAAGAACAGCGCCAGAAGGCCCTGCTGGACCCGCTCACCGGCCTGCCCAACCGCGCCGCGTGGAGCGAGCAGCTCGATGCCGAGGTGCAGGCGTGGCAGGCGCAAGGTGGTCACCTCGCCATGGCCATTCTCGACCTGGATCATTTCAAGCGGATCAACGACAGCTATGGGCACCTGGCCGGTGACAAGGTGTTGAAGATCGTTGCCGATCAATTGCGCAAGCGCTTGCGCGGCCGGCATTTCATTGCCCGCTTCGGCGGTGAGGAATTTGTCCTGCTGCTGCCGCAGACCACACCCGCGCAGGCACTGGAGGTCACCGAGGCCATGCGCGCGGCCGTGCAGGCCTGCCCGTTCCATTTCAAGGGGGAGCGGGTAGTCATTACCACCTCCATCGGCCTGAGTGCGTTCCGGGCCGGCGAGCACGGCGACCAAGTGCTCAAGCGTGCCGATGCAGCGCTCTACCGGGCCAAGGAACAGGGGCGAAACCGCATCGAGCAAGGCTGATCAGCGGCTCCTAGACCCGCGAGCGCGCCGTCATGGAGCACGTTATACTGTAGCGCTCATTTGCTGAGGCCACCGATGTGCTTTCCACGCTGAAAACAACGCTGATCACTTTGCTGCTGTTCACCCTGGCCGGATGCTCGACGGGCCTGCGTATCGACCGCAGCCACCCCTCGGCCAACCAGGACAACCGTATCCAGTTCGTGGTGCTGCATTACACCAATGCATCGCTGGAACGCTCATTGGCGTTGCTCACCCATGGCGAGGTCAGCAGCCACTACCTGATCGGCGACGGGCCGGGTACGGTCTATCAACTGGTAGACGAAAACCGCCGCGCCTGGCACGCAGGCGACAGCCAATGGCAGGGCCGTACCTGGCTGAACTCATCCTCGATCGGGATCGAAATCGTCAACCCGGGCTTCACGGACACGCCCGCAGGCCGGGTGTGGCACCCTTACAGCGAAGCGCAGATCCAGTCACTGATCGCGCTGTTGAAGGACATCGTCAAGCGCAACAACATCGAGCCAAGGCACATCATCGGCCATAGCGACATCGCCCCGTTGCGTAAGCTCGACCCAGGCCCGATGTTCCCGTGGAAGCGCCTGGCCGACGAGGGCCTGGGCATTTGGCCCGATGCAAACGCGGTGGCACGCCAGCAGGCCTATTTCGACGTCAACCCGCCTGGTGTCGGCTGGTACCAGCAGGAACTGGCGCGCTTTGGTTACGCCATCGAGCAGACCGGTGTGTTGGATGTGGCCACCCGGCATGTGCTAGCGGCCTTCCAGATGCGGTTCCGGCCGCAGCGCTTCGACGGCCTGCCGGACGCCCAGACGGCGGCAATATTGCAAGTGTTGAACCGTACCCGCTAAGGTCGCCTGCCCAGGCGGCCATGCCGTGTTCGGGCGAAGCGCCAAACGGCGAAGGTAAATCCTGATCCAGTTGCTATACCTTGGTAATCAACTGGATGCCTTCGATGCCGGACACCACCGCTACGCTGCGCCAAATTTTCAACCATCCCTGGATGCTGGCCACGTTGGCAGCGTTGGCCAGTGCTGCCCTGCTGCTCACCGCCAGCATCGGTGTTGCCTTGCAACAGATGAAGCAGAGCGAAACCGAGCAGATGAACGCCCAGGGCGAGCGCTTTCTCGAACGCCTGGAGCAGGTGTTTGGCCAGTTGCGTGAAGGCGTCGATTTACTGCAGGCGCAACCCGTGCGCGGCTGCAGCCCAGCCATGCTGGCTACCCTGCAACGGGTTGGCCTGAGTTCACGGTTCATCTACGAAGCGGCTTACGTGGACGGCAATGCGGCCTGCTCCAACCGGGGAGACGAGCGTGCATTCGTACCGCTGCGTGCGCCGGACATCAAGGGCCCGGTCTACAGCTACTGGCTTAATACAACCACCGAGCCTGACGAAAACCTGGCGGCGTTGATGCTGGGCCGTGGCAAGTTTCTGGTGTCCACCTCGCGGGGGCACCTGACCGATGTGGTGGACTTGCCCCCGGGGGGCAGCCTGCTGGTGGTGCTGGACAACGGTGCGAGGGCGATACCCGTGCTTGGCCCGGCCCAGGTATGGCCGCCGCCGTCGGTGTGGTCCAGCAGCCACAAGACGCTGCTGGAGTTCAGTGATCGCCTGATCTATCGCATGCCGACCAAGTCGCCCGATTATCAGCTTGTACTGATCGCCCCACGCGCCAGCCTGCCGTTGAGAATGAACGGCACCTTGTGGTTGCTGTTCCCGGGCAGCGTGCTGGGGGCCTGTTGCATTGGCTGGCTGGTGCTGCAACTGATACAGCAACGCCGGTCGATGAGTTCAGAGCTGCAACATGCCCTGCGCCGTGGCCAGTTGCAGGTGCTGTACCAGCCCATCTTCCAGCTCGACACCCGGCGCTGTGTGGGGGCCGAGGCGTTGGTGCGCTGGCGCCGGCCTGATGGCACCCTTACCAGCCCCGACCTGTTCATACCGCTGGCCGAAAATACCGGCCAGATCCGCCAGATCACCGACTTCGTCTTGCAGCGCGTGCTGGAGCAACTGGGCGCGCTGCTGAGGTCGCACCCAAAGTTGTACATCTCGGTAAACCTGGCGGCGTGTGACGTCATGGTGCCGCGTATCGGCGAGGTGGCGGCGCGGCTGCTGGCGTTGCACCGGGTTAATGCGAGCCAGATCGCCTTCGAGGTCACCGAGCGCGGCCTTATCGACGTGGTAGTGGCACGCGACAACTTGCAGACGCTACGTGCGGAGGGGCACCAGGTGCTGATCGACGACTTCGGCACTGGCTACTGCAGCCTGGCGTACCTTCAAACCCTGCCGGTTGATTGCCTGAAGATCGACAAGGCATTCATTGGTGCCCTCGGGCACGATGCCGCCAGCAGTGGGGTTGCGCCGCACATTATCCGCATGGCCCATGACCTTCACTTGCGAGTGATCGCCGAAGGTATCGAGCGCGAAGACCAGGCAGTGCTGCTGCTCAGTGAAGGGGTGAACTACGGCCAAGGCTGGTTGTTCGCCAAGGCCCTCACTGCCCGGCAGTTCGCCGAGCTGGTAACGCGGGGGAAGCTGCCGCATGGGCGGCAGCGTTAACCCTGTGGATTACACCGGCAAGGCCATATAGAACTGCGTGCCCTGCCCTGGCCGGGAAAACACGCCCATGCGCCCCCCGTGCAATTGCACGATCTCCTTGCACAGCGCCAGGCCCAGGCCGGCGCCGCCTTTCTTGCGCCCCACCTGCACGAAGGGTTCGAAGATGCGGCCCTGCTGCCCGTAGGCGATCCCTTCGCCATTATCCTCGACACTGACGATGACCCGCTCGGCATGCCGGCGGGCGTGCAGGCGGATACGCCCGCCCTGCGGGGTATGGCGGATGGCGTTGTGCAGCAAGTTGTCCAGCACCCGGTCGAGTTGGGCGAGGTCGGCCTGTATACGCGGCAGCGGGGGCTCCAGGGCCAGCACCAGTTCGATGTCTTTCTGCCCCGCCTGTTCGGCGAAGCGCGCCTGGGCACGCTCCAGCAGTTCGTCGACGGCGCAGGGCGCAAGCTCCAGCTTTTGCAAGCCGCTCTGGTAGCGGCTAAAGTTGAGCAGGTCGTTGATCAGCTGGGTCAGGCGCTGCATTTCTTCGCCGATGGTGTCCAGCAGGTCGTTCTCGCGGGCTTCGGGAGCAAACGACACCCGCTCGCGCAGTAGGCCGAAGGCCATGTGCATGCCGGTGACCGGGGTGCGTAGCTCATGGGAGGCGCGCAGCACGAACTCGCTGCGAACCCGCTCGAAGGCGCGCTGCTCGGTAACATCGTGCAGCACCATCACCGCGCCCAGAATAGGCCCTTGCGGGTGGCTGACGGGGGTGAGGCTGTAGGTGAGCAGGCGTGCCTCCTCGTCCACCTCCATGTTCAGGTCGTCGGGTGGCCGGTCCAGGCTGCCGCCGCGCAGTACCTGGCGCAACTGTTGCTCCAGCTCCGGGCGTTGCAGGGCTTCGGCCAGGCTGCTGCCGACCCGGCTGTCGGTCCAGCCCAGCTGGCGCTGGGCGACGGGGTTGAGGTGTTCCAGCAGGCCTTGCCGGTCGATGATCAGCAGCCCGTCGTCGATGCTGTCGAGCACGGCCTGCAGGCGTTGCTGGCCTGCCAGCAACTCGTCCACATTGGTCGCCTGGTGTTTGCGCAGGGCATCGGCCATCAGCCCGAACCGGCGGGTGAGCTGGTTGAGCTCGCTGGCCTGGGTTACCGGCAGCGTGACATCGAAATTGCCTTTGCCCAGCTGGTCTGCTGCCTTGGCCAGGGCCTCGATGGGCTGGCCAAAGCGCCGGGCAATGTTGTGTGCGGTGATGAAGCCCAGCACCAGCACCACCAGGCCCATCAGGCCGAGGGTGCCACTGACCAGGAGCGCCCGGTCGCGGGATTGCTCTTCACTGCGGCTGATGTATTGCAAGGCCTGCTTGTGGGCGTCGATGAGGTCGGTGCGGACCTGGTTGAAGGCAGCGCCCAACGGTTGGTCTACGCCCATGCTGCGCGAAGGCGTAGCGCTTTCGCGGTAGGCCTTGAGGAAGTCCTGATAATGCGCGCTGGCTTTGATGAAGCCTTCGCGCTCGCTGCCCTGGGCTACCCCTTGGCCGAGTAGCTGCTGGAAGTCTTCCTGAAGTACCTGAAGGTTCTCAGTGGCAGGCGTTTCATCGAGGATCTGAATCAACTGGTTACCCAGGTTCTGGCGCAGCTTGAGGCCTACCTCCAGCGAGTGGGTGGTGTCGCGCACCAGTTGCTGCTGCACCGAGGCCATCTGCAGCACACTGACCAGCCCCAGCAGCAACCCAAGCAACGCCACGGTGACCAGCGCCGATATGCTGAGGAACAGCCGCGTGCGCAGCTTCATGGTTGGCCATTTCACAGGTTGTACTGCTTGCGCTTGCGGTACAGGGTCGATGCATCGATGCCCAGGGTCTTGGCTGCCTGGTCGAGTGTATCGCTGGCCGCCAGCACGGCGCCGATGTGGGCGCGCTCAAGCTCGTCCAGGCTCAGGGCGGCCCCTACCCGCGGTGCATTGCCCGCAGGTTGCTCGCCCATGCCCAGGTGGCTGATTTCAACTTTTTCCTGTGGGCAGATGATGCTCGCCCGCTCCACCACGTTGCGCAATTCACGGATGTTGCCTGGCCAACGGTAGTTCAGCAGGGCCGCCCGTGCTTCGTCACTGAAGCCGCGGCCTGGGCGCGAATACTCCTTCACGAAGCGGGCCAGGAACCGATCTGCCAGGGTCAGGATGTCTTCGCTGCGCTCGCGCAGCGGCGGCAGGTGCAGGGTGATTACGTTGAGGCGGTACAGCAGGTCTTCTCGGAAACGCCCGTCCCGGACCATTTCTTCAAGGTTGAGGTTGGTGGCGGCGAGGATGCGCACGTCGGCGCGGCGGGTAACCGGGTCACCGACACGTTCGTATTCCTTGTCCTGGATAAAGCGCAACAGCTTGGGTTGCAGGGTCAGCGGGAAGTCGCCGATCTCGTCGAGGAACAGGGTGCCGCCGTCCGCCTGGCTGACCCGGCCCAGGGTGCTTTCGCTGGCACCGGTGAACGCACCGCGGGTGTGGCCGAACAACTCGCTTTCCATCAGCTCGGCGTTCAGCGATGGGCAGTTGATGGTGACGCAGGCCTTGCGGGCACGTTTGCTCCAGCCGTGGATGGCGCGGGCCAGCTCGCCTTTACCGGTACCCGACTCACCGAGGATCAGGATGTTGGCATCGGTGGTAGCCACCTGCCGGGCAGTTTCGAGTACCACCATCATGGCCGGGCTGTGCGAGTCCAGGCCGTCCTTGGGCTTGCGCACCTCGCCTTCGAGGGCTTCCAGACGTGCCGAGAGCTGTCGCACCTCCAATTGCTTGGCGGTGGCCAGGCGCAGTTGGTCCGGGCTGCAGGGTTTGACCAGGTAGTCGGCAGCGCCGGCCTGGATCGCATCTACTGCCGTGTCGATGGCGGAATGTGCGGTCACGATGACCACGCGCATCCACGGGGCCTGGATGCGCATCTGTGCCAGCACGTCCAGGCCATTGTCTTCACCCAGCCGCAAGTCGAGGAAGCACAGGTCGAACACCTGGCGTTGCAACAGGGTATCTGCCTGGGATGCGCTGTTGGCGGTGGCGACACTGTAGCCCTCGTCCTCCAGGCAATAACGGAACGTGCGCAGGATCGCGGACTCGTCATCCACCAGCAGAATCCGGCCTTGTTTGTCCTGGGCTGATTCCATTACCTGCGCTCCTTAGGGAAATATCTTTGTTTAGTGTGGGAAAAATCGGGCAAGTTGCATGGTCAATTCTGAAGGATTCTGCCCTTTGCATGCTAGCAAATGGCCGAATGATGCCTGAAAGCCGCAATCTGCCGGTGATTTGCTTAGAGGCAGCGCTTGGCACATTGGTTGCGATGAATTACAGATTTTGCCTACAAAAAGGGAGAAAGCCATGCCATTTCCTTTCCGCGCCTTGGCGTTGGGTGTCAGCTTGCTGGCAATTGCGCACCCTGCAGCCGCTGACGCCGTGCACGATGCCCGCCTGCAGGGGGCGTTGCAAACTGCACTGTCGCTTAACCCGGTGCTGAACCCGTACCGCATCAAGGTGGAGGTGGACGGTGCTCAGGCGCAGCTGTCGGGTGAGGTGGAAAATGATGTCGAGCTGCGGTTGGCCGAGGACGTCGCCTTGGCCACCTCCGGCATCGACAAGGTGCAAAACCAGTTGCAGGTGAACGCGAGCCTGGTCGAACGCCCGCTTGAGCTGCGTGCCTACGCCCGGCGCGTGGAGGATGCCACCTTGGCAGCTGTGATCAGGGCGCGTTTGTCCTGGAGCCGCGTCACCGAAAAAGCGCCTATCGAGGTGAACAGCGACAACGGCGTGGTAACGCTGCGTGGCAGGGTGGACAGCACCGAGGCCAAGGAACTGGCGGGGGTAGTGGCGCGCACCACCGACGGTGTTTACCTGGTCAACAACCTGGTCAGCCTGGACACTGCAGCCATGGCCAAGGCCAGGAACGCACCGGTAGACCTGCCCAGCGGGCCGCAACCCAGTGATGGCTGGATCGTCGACAAGATCCAGAGCAGTTACCGCTTCAGCCGCAATCTGGATGGCCTCAACCTCAAGGTTGTAAGCGAGGAAGGGATGGTGCGCTTGTCGGGTGAGGTGGTCAGCCCTGAGCAAAAAACCATCGCCTCCGAGATCGCCCGGCAGATCATCGGCGTGCGTGGCGTGGATGCAGACATGCTCAAGGTCGCGACGAAGGTGGAAGGCTGATCGTGCATTTCGCACGGAGGTAAATCGGGCATCGTGCAGGATACGTCCCAGGGTTGATTGGTTCAATATTTTAAGTTGTTGATTTATAAGGAGTTTTTAATGATTTAAAAGCTGGCACGCAGGCTGCAATTACTTGTTCAGGTCTGGACAAAAATTACAGCAGGAGAGCCAGCATGAGCCGCCAACCCGTCAACCACTCGCAAGTCGCTGCACTGCCTCTGCGCCAAATTTTGTCGCTGGGGGTTGCGGTGGTGCTGACTTTGGCAGCCGGCCTCTTCTACTACAGCGTTCAAACAGCCCGCCTTGCGGATCAGGTGGCGGCGCAAACCGCCTTGCTGTCCCAGATCCAGTCGACGCGGGCCAGTAACCTGGTAAAGGCAGCAGAGCAGCTGCCTTCGCAAGGCAAAGCCGCTTCACCGGCCACCGTTGAACACGTCGTACCTCAGGATCGTTGGGTGTTCTGACCCACACTGCCGTCAAAAAGAAAGGAGAATCACCATGCTGAGCTGGGCTATCACTTTCCTCATCATCGCTATCGTCGCTGCAGTTCTGGGCTTTGGTGGCATCGCGGGCGCTGCTACAGGGATTGCCAAGATCCTGTTCATCGTCTTCCTGGTTCTGTTCGTCGCTTCCTTCTTCTTCGGACGTGGTCGACGGTAATGGGCAGCCTGTTGCGTAACGTTCTGGCTGGCGCTCTGCTGTTGAGCGCCACTGGCGCGGCGGTGGCGGCCAATGATGGCCAACTGCGTGTGAACCAGTTGCTGACCGACGCTAAATACAGGGAAGCCTGGCAAGACGCGCTCAAGGGCAAGGAAAACCCGCCGGAGTGGGTAGTTAACCTGTCTGGCAGCTCGTCTCAGCAGATGTCGGCCTTGACCGAAGATGGCGACAAGTACCTGGTCGGCCCGCTGTGCGAGTCAGACAACAACTGCACGTACAAGCGCCTGATCGTGGCGGTGAGCTGGGACAAGGATGATGCCTACGGCATGTTGGTGGAAGTGCCTGAGGGCCTGCCAAGCGACAAGTCGCCGACCCGTCACGCCAAGTACACCTGGTTTGGCAAGCCGGATGACGGCATGAAGGCGTTGCTGCAGGACCAGCTCAAGCGTGACCCGAACTGGTATTGAGTGTTTGCTGACGGTACGGGTAGAACGCCCTGCACTGTCACGAAATGGAAGCTGAACGGCCCTATAGTGTCAGCCTTCCATGATGCGCCGCTCCGAGGAGGAGCAGCACATGACCATGGGGCCGGGCTGTTCTGGCTGTTGCAGGGTCGGAGTGGCCTAGGGGTACAGGGAGTGCCTCCATTCAGTGGGCCGGGTCAGGAAAAGGCGGAATCGGAAGCGTCAGGCTGGGTGCCATGGAAAGGCTCATGGCAGGCCTGGCTTCCGAGGAGCCCGTTGCGGTGGCCTTGCACGTTTATTGTTTGAAGACACATTTTGTCTCAACCGCACATCAGTTTTTTTTCGCTCTGCCCTTCATTCATTCGGGTGGCATTTTTGCCATTCGGATTGTCGAACAAGTCGAATCTTCCTACCTTCCGCTACTGTCATTTCTGCCTTGATTTGGCGCTATGGCCTTGTTCGGTATCCCGAACGCGGGCCATCCAGGCTGATTGAAGCGCTTAATAACGCTAAAGTCCTTATGCGCTATCGGTATGGGCTATGCATTTCAGGCATTAGATTTCCCCTTTTCCCATCGCAATAGTTGCCGCCTTTTTCGCCGGCCAGGGCGCCCTCACGCCCGCCTGCGCTGTCCTTACAACACGTTGCCTTGCGGAAGGCGTTACCGCCGGAGTTTGCCGATGGCAGGGACTGCGGGTTTCCGTGAGGTGGCATGACCACTAGAACAAAGGGTAAAGACATGAAGAAGGCAAAACTGAGCCTCGCCTGGCAGATCGTCATCGGTCTGCTGCTGGGCGTTGCAGTCGGTGCGCTACTGAATCACTTCAGTGCGGAAAAGGCATGGTGGATCAGCAACGTCCTCCAGCCAGCTGGTGACATCTTCATTCGCCTGATCAAGATGATCGTCGTCCCGATCGTGATTTCGTCGTTGATCGTGGGTATCGCCGGGGTTGGCGATGCGAAAAAGCTGGGCAGTATCGGCCTCAAGACCATTCTCTATTTCGAAGTCGTCACCACCATTGCCATCGTCGTAGGCTTGGTGCTGGCCAACCTGTTCCACCCAGGTGCCGGTATCGACATGAGTACCTTGGGTACCGTGGACATTTCCAAGTACCAGGCAACCGCGGCTGAGGTACAGCATGAGCATGCCTTCATCGAAACGCTGCTCAACCTGATCCCGTCGAATATCTTTGCAGCGCTGATGCGTGGCGAAATGCTGCCGATCATCTTCTTCTCGGTGATGTTCGGCCTGGGCCTCTCCAGCCTGCAGGCAGAGCTGCGCGACCCGTTGGTACGCACCTTCCAGGCCGTTTCGGAAACCATGTTCAAGGTCACTCACATGATCATGAACTACGCCCCGATCGGTGTGTTTGCCCTGATTGCCGTGACCGTGGCCAACTTCGGCTTCAGCTCGCTGCTGCCGCTGGCCAAGCTGGTGCTGCTGGTGTACTTCGCCATCGCCTTCTTCGCCTTCATGGTGCTGGGCCTGGTGGCGCGGCTGTTTGGTTTCTCGGTGATCAAGATCATGCGCATCATGAAAGATGAGCTGATCCTGGCCTACTCCACCTCCAGCTCGGAAACCGTGCTGCCGCGGGTGATCGAGAAGATGGAGAAGTACGGCGCGCCGAAGTCGATCTGCTCGTTCGTGGTGCCAACCGGCTATTCCTTCAACCTCGATGGCTCGACCCTGTACCAGAGCATTGCGGCCATCTTCATCGCCCAGTTGTACGGTATCGACCTGTCGTGGAGCCAGCAGCTGCTGCTGGTGCTGACCCTGATGGTGACCTCCAAGGGTATTGCGGGCGTGCCGGGCGTGTCGTTCGTGGTGCTGCTGGCTACCCTGGGCAGCGTGGGCATCCCGCTGGAAGGCCTGGCCTTCATTGCCGGTGTCGACCGCATCATGGACATGGCCCGTACTGCGCTGAACGTGATCGGCAACGCCCTGGCGGCGCTGGTGATCTCCCGTTGGGAAGGCATGTACGATGCGGCCAAGGGCGAGCAGTACTACGCCTCGCTGGTTGCCGAAAAGCAGCAGGCTGCGGTGGTTGGCGAGCCCGTCAAGCGCTGAGCGTGACGGTTGCTTGAACAGAAGCCCCGACTTGTCGGGGCTTTTTGCTGTCTGTAAGGGCTGTAGGGTGCAGTTGGCCCTATAGCCGGCAAGCCGGCCCTACCAGGGGTGAAGCCGGTAGGGGCAACTTCCGCTATCATTCGGGCATTTTTCAGGGGGTACACGCGGATGCTCAACGGCCTTTGGCTCGGCTTTTTCCTGGTGGCAGCAGTGTCTGCCATGGCCCAATGGCTGGTAGGTGGCAACGCTGGCATCTTCGCGGCGATGGTCGAGAGTATCTTCGCCATGGCCAAACTGTCGGTCGAGGTGATGGTGTTGCTGTTCGGCACCCTCACCCTGTGGCTGGGCTTTCTGAAAATTGCCGAGCAGGCCGGTATCGTCGAGTGGCTGGCCAAGGTGCTGGGCCCGCTGTTCGCCCGGCTGATGCCTGAAGTACCCCCTGGGCACCCGGCGCTGGGGTTGATCACCATGAACTTCGCCGCCAACGGCCTGGGCCTGGACAACGCTGCCACACCCATCGGCCTGAAGGCGATGCGGGCCCTGCAAGCGCTGAACCCCAGCAGCACTACCGCAAGCAATGCACAGATTCTGTTCCTGGTACTGAACGCCTCTTCGCTCACCCTGTTGCCGGTAACCATCTTCATGTACCGGGCCCAGCAAGGGGCACCTGACCCGACCATGGTGTTCCTGCCCATTCTGCTGGCCACCAGCGTCTCGACCCTGGTGGGCCTGTTGTCCGTGGCGGTGATGCAGCGCCTTCGGCTGTGGGACCCGGTGGTGCTGGCCTATCTGATCCCCGGTGCCTTGCTGCTGGGCGGTTTCATGGCGTTTTTGGGCACCCTGTCGGCGGCTGCGCTGGCCAACCTGTCGTCCATACTGGGCAACCTCACCCTGTTCGGGGTCATCATGCTGTTTCTGGTCATCGGTGCGCTGAAGCGGGTGAAGGTGTACGAAGCCTTCGTCGAGGGCGCCAAGGAAGGCTTCGACGTGGCCAGGAACCTGCTGCCTTATCTGGTGGCAATGCTGGTGGCGGTTGGCGTGCTGCGCGCCTCGGGCGCCCTGGAGATCGCCCTGGACGGTATCCGCCACCTGGTGACTTGGCTGGGCCTGGATACGCGATTCGTCGATGGCTTGCCCACCGCGCTGGTCAAACCGTTCTCGGGGAGCGCGGCGCGGGCCATGCTGATCGAGACCATGCAGGCGCAGGGCGTGGACAGTTTCCCGGCGCTGGTGGCCGCGACCATTCAGGGCAGTACCGAAACCACCTTCTACGTGCTGGCGGTGTACTTTGGCGCGGTGGGTATCCAGCGCGTCCGGCATGCGGTCGGTTGCGCGTTGCTGGCCGAGTTTTCTGGCGTGGTGGCGGCGATCTTCGTCTGCTACTGGTTCTTCGCCTGAACCCAGGCCCCAGCCTGGGTGATGGTCCAGCCCACCACTTGCCCGGTCAGCTGGTCGCTGGCCTGGCCGAAGCCGGCGACGACGGCTGGCAATTGCGTGTCAGCCAGCGGCTGGTGCACCTCGAACCGCTTGCTGGCAAGGATGCGCTGGGTGCGCCCTTGCACCAGGCGCGCGTCATAGCGAACCACCACTTCCACAGCCCCGCCCGGGCGGTATTCGGTCTGGAAGGCCAGCAATTCACCCACCAGCTCGAAGTCGCCCTGCAGGTTGCTGTCGTCAGCGCTCAGGCGCTGCACGCGGCCGTCCCGCTGGAAGCCATCGAGCAGGCGGTTGCGTACCAGAATGGGGGCGGCATCAGCCCAACGTGCCCCTTTGTAGCTGCTGATTACATTCCCGTGGGGGACGACGGCAATTCGTGGCCCGGCGAGCGCCTCGCTGGCCAGGGGCTTGTTCAGGCGCAATGACCACTCCACCGCTGGCACCGCCCGGCTGGGCTGGTCGACTGGCAGGCGGTAGAGGTCGACAGGCTCGCTGTGCGGCAGGATCGAGCAGGCGCTGGCCAGGCTCATCGCCACGGCCGCGCCCAGCAGGCGCATTGTGGCGCTCATGGCTGAAACTCCTTGTGGTTGTCGCGGCCCAGCAGGTAGCCGCTGGGGTCGGCTTCCAGCTGCCGGGAAATGCCCTTGAGCGCATTCAGCGTCTCACGCAGTTCACGAATGGCCGGCGTCAGCTGGTCGAGGCCTTGGGCGCCGTTGTCGAGCGCTTCGCGGTTGTCCTGCAGCAGGCGGTTGATGGTGGCCGTGCTCTGGGCCAGCGACTGCATGGCCTGCTCGGCGCTGCCGATGGCCTGGCGCCCTTCACTGTTGAGCAGGCCATTGGCGTTACGCATAAGCGCCTGGGTTTCGGCCAGGGTGGCGCTGGCTTGTTTGCCCGCCTGTACCAGCTGCTCGATGGCCTGTGTGATGCTGCCGTGCTGCCCGGCCAATGCGCCTGTGGTCTTGTCGAGGTTGGCCAGGGTGTTGCCAAAATGGCCGATGTTGTCCTCGGAGAACATCTGGTTGGCATTGTGCAGCAGCAGGTTGATGTTGGTGACCAGGTCGCTACCATCGGTGAGCAGCCGTGCAATGGGCGACGGCGAGGCGATGATCACCGGCAGCTGGCCGTCCCTTCCCTTCAGCTCCGGACTCTGGGGCGTGCCACCGCTCAGCTGGATGAACGAGTTACCGGTTACCCCGGCCAGGGTCAGCTTGGCCTGGGTGTCTTCCTTCACGGGGGTGTCGGCACTCAGGCGTACGCGCGCCAGGACCCTGCGAGGGTCTTTCGGGTCCAGGCGCAGGCTGGACACATCGCCCACCTTGATGCCGTTGTACTGCACGGCGCTGCCCCGGGACAGCCCGGACACGGCTTCGTTGAACACGACCTCGTAGTCCTTGAAAGCATCGTCCACGCTGGATTTGGCCAGCCATAGGCCGAACAGCATGGCGCCGGCCACCACCAGGACGGTGACCAGGCCGATGAGAACGTGATGGGCTCGGGTTTCCATTGCTCAGTGCTCCTGCCCGGTACGGAGGGCGGCCTGCTCGGCTGCGCGCCCGCGGGGGCCATGAAAGTACGCTTGGATCCAGCTGTCGGGGTGTTGCGCAACCTCTGCCAGTGGGCCCGCCACCAGCACCTTCTTCTGTGACAACACCGCGATGCGGTCAGTAATGGTGTAGAGGGTGTCCAGGTCGTGGGTAATCAGAAACACCGAAAGGCCCAGCGCGTCACGCAGGGTCAGGATGAGTTGGTCGAAGGCGGCTGCACCGATCGGGTCCAGGCCTGCGGTGGGTTCGTCAAGAAACAGGATGTCAGGGTCCAGCGCCAGGGCACGGGCCAGCGCCGCCCGCTTGATCATCCCCCCTGACAGCGATGCCGGGTACTTGTCGGCGGCCGAGATCGGCAGCCCGGCCAGGGCCAGCTTGACCCCGGCCAGGTGTTCGGCGTCGGGACGGGACAGGCCGGCATGCTCGATCAGCGGCAATGCCACGTTCTCGGTCAAGGTCAGCGAAGAGAACAGCGCGCCTTTCTGGAACAGCACGCCAAAACGCCTTTCAACGGCCGAGCGCTGTTCTTCACCCAGGCTGGCGAGGTCCTGGCCAAACACCCTCACCTGCCCTGCGTCGGGGCGGCGCAGGCCCACGATACTGCGCAGCAGCACCGACTTGCCGCTGCCCGAGCCACCGACCACGCCCAGGATTTCACCCCGATAAAGGTCGAGATCAAGGTTTTCGTGCACCACCTGTTGCCCGAAACGGTTGCAGATACCCCGGGCCTGGATGACGGTGTTGTCTGTGCTCACCAGCCCATCTCCATGAAATACAGTGCTGCAACGGCATCCAGTACGATCACCACGAAAATTGACTGCACCACCGCTGAAGTGGTGTGCGCGCCTACCGATTCGGCACTGCCGCTGACCTTGAAGCCTTCCAGGCAGCCGATGGCAGCAATCAGGAACGCGAAGAACGGTGCTTTCACCAAGCCTACCAGCAGGTGCTGCACGCCAATGTCGGTTTGCAGCAGCGACAGGAACATGGCCGGCGGAATATCCAGGGACAACGCGCACACCACGGCGCCACCGACCATGCCGCACAGCATGGCGACGAAGGTCAGCAGGGGTAATGAGATCAGCAGCGCCAGCACCCTGGGCAGCACCAGCAATTCGATGGGGTTGAGCCCCAGGGTGCGGATGGCGTCGATTTCCTCGTTGGCTTTCATCGAGCCGATTTGCGCTGTGAAGGCGCTGGCCGTGCGGCCGGCCATCAGGATGGCGGTAAGCAGCACGGCAAACTCGCGCAGGAATGAAAAAGCCACCAGGTCGACGGTGAAAATAGTGGCGCCGAAGTCTGCCAATACCGTGGCCCCGAGGAAGGCCACCACCGCCCCCACCAGAAACGTGAGCAGGGCCACGATGGGGGCAGCGTCCAGGCCAGTCTGCTCGATGTGCGCAACGACGGGTGTCCAGCGCCAGCGGTGGGGCTGCAGGGCCCGGCGCATCAGGGTTTGCAGGATTACACCAGCGAAGCCGAGCAGCTGCAGGGTATCCCGCCACAAAGTGCCCACCGCGCAGCCGATGCGTTCCAGCAGCATCAGCAGCGCATTGCGCTCAGGCTCCCTCACCGGGATGCAGTAGTTTTCGACCGAGGTATAGACGGTGTTCAGCAGTGCGCGGTTTGCCTCTGGCAACTGAGCCGTACAGCGGGCCAGGCGTTGCGCCCCCAGCAGCTCAGCCAGCAGCGAGGCGCCGGCAGTGTCCAGGCGGCCCAGCTGGCTAAGGTCGGCGACGGCATCGTCGCCGTACTGGGTGCGCAAGCTCTGGCTCTGGCGCCTGAGGTTGGCATAGTGCGCCAGCGTCCAGTCACCGGCGATGCGCAGGCAGGCCGGGTGGCTGGATGTATCGAGGGTGGCGCTGGGGGGTGACAACGGCTCCATGCTACAGGCTCTGCGCTAGGGCTCAGGGGCTGATCATAGCGCATGTGGGCGCCGGATCACCCGCCATTGCCTTATCCCGCCTGCGCGTCGTCCACTACCTTGAAGCGCAACACCCCGATCACCTGACCATCCTCGGTCAGCACCCTCACCTGCCACCTGCCCACCGGGTTGGGCGGGAAGTTCTGCTTGTGCGTCCAGGCCCGATAGCCTTCCTTGCGCCCGCCATGAATGTCCAGGGCAATGCGGTCCACTTCCTGCCCGTCCTTTTGCCATACGTGATAAATGCGCTCGTTCAGGCCGCGGGGCGCGTTGATGGCGGTATAGGCGTACAAGCCGCTGCTGCGGATACGGCTGGCGGCGATTTCATCCAGCGATTCGCCGGGCTGGCGGTTGATCACCTCGGTACTGACCGCAACCTCGGTCATCCACAGGGTGGCCGGGGGTACCCAGGAGCGCAGCAACCAGCCCCCGCCGCCCACCACCAGGGTCATGGCCACCAGGGCCAGGCCACGCCGCCAGCTGTTGATCGGAAAACTGCTGGCCAGGCTCGGGAACGAGAGCGCCATGGCAGCGATCAGCGCCAGCTTGAAGCTCTGCGCAGTGGTGAGGTGCATGATGATTGGCAGCGCGGTGAGCAGTGCCGCGAACAGGGTGAAGGTGTGCAGCGCCATGAACAGCCAGCGCCGGGGCGCGAGCCACCGGTAGTACAGCGGGTCGATGATGGAGATCAGCCCCGCCACACCCAGCAGGCCGGTGAACACCAGCTGGCCGCTGTTCCAGGTGGTGGTGATGAAGAAGAACGGGAGGACGAAGAACAGCGATTCCTGGTGGATCATCTGCGTGGCGTAACGCAGCAGCGGCTGGGGTATTTCACGCTTGAAGGTACGGGCGAACAGGCCGGTCAGGGTGTTTTCCAGCATCAGCCATACCCAGCTGACCAGCAACAGCACCGCTATCCAGCTGGCCAGGCCCGCCTGCCGGTCGACCAGGATGAAGCTGCCGATACCCGACAGAAAACCGCCCAGGGCAATGACGCCCGGGTAGCGTTTGAGCAGTTCGATGATGCGCTGGACGATCTGGGGTATTGGGGGCATTGAGGGCTACGACGCAAGAGTGAAGTGGCTGTACCAGGCCCATGACGCGCAAGCGACCGCAAGCCCGATACCGGCAAAAGAATACCGCCGATTCACCGCTGCCGTGTAGCACCACTGGGCTTGTGGGGCGCCTGCCGGCGCCAGCGCAGCAGGCCAGCCGCCAGTATCAGCCCGAGCACCAGAAACACCAGGCCATACAGCTCGTCGTAGCCGAGCAGCGGTTTTTCGATGCGGATATACCCGTCGCCCTTGAGCAGCTGCCTGAGGGCCTGGTTGGCTTGCTCGAGCGTGACATGGCGCAACTGGCGGGTGGGGCTTGCGAAGCGGCCATCGGTGTAGTCGTTCAGCGCCCCCCAGTAATAATCGGCCAGCGCGCTGTTGCCCTGGGTGCTCCAGCTTTCCCTGGCGATGCTGGCCTGCTTGATGCGGGCGAAGGTGTCTGCGTCCAGGCCGTCCTTGCGCAGGCGCTCGAACAGCGACTGCATCACATCAACGGCACGGCCGATGTCGTCACGCTCAAGGTCTGCATTGAGGCTGATCAGCCCGGTGTCGCCATAGCTTTCACGTTGTACTGAGGGGCCGTAGGACAGGCCGTTGCGCAAACGCAGTTGGTCGTACAACGCCCAGTCCAGGTAGCGCGACAGCAGGTCGAGGGTGGCCTGGTGATCGTTGTCTAGCACCGGCTCGATGAACAGCCAGTGGAGTTTGGCGCTATCACCCAGCCAGCCGTGCATCAGGTCGCGGCGCTGGTCTGCCTTGTGGCTGATGGTTTCCAGGTCGCGGCGTTCTTCGGGCTCGGTAGCCGGCAGTTCACCGAAGGTACGCTCCAGGTAGGCGGGCAGCAGGCGATCGAGGCCACCTACCATGATCAGCGTCATGTTGTTGGCCGCGTACCAGCGTTCGCGCAGCCCTTGTACCTGTTCCAGGGTCATGTCATCCAGGTTGGAACGCTCCGGGCACTTCAGGCCCAGTTCGGTGGCCAGTTGCTGGCTGGCAGGGTGGCCGATGTCCTGGCGGTCCAGCCAGCGCTGCAGATGACCGTAGTGGCCACCGTCCTCGCGCTCGATGATGCGTTTGGCGGTAGCCAGTGCCTTGGCATCAATGTGCGTGTCTTGCAGGATCGCCAGCAACAGGTCCAGCACCTTGCGCTGGTTGCGCGCCGGGGCTTCGATCACGAAGGTAGTGTCGGCATTGCTGGTGTAGGCATTCCACTCACCACCCAGCGCCTGCAGGCGCCGCTCCAGGCCACCCTCGCCTGCTTCGTCGATACCGCTGAACAGCAGGTGCTCAAGCAGGTGCGGCAGTTCATTCTGCTCGCAGCCGAAGTCGTCCAGGCCTACGCCTACCACCAGGCGGATCGACACATGATCCCGTTCGTAGCCGTCTTTCAGGATGACCTGCAGGCCGTTGGGCAACAGATAACCTTCCACTCGCGAACGGTCCAGGGCAAACGAAGGCAGGCTGCAGATCAGCAGGCAGATGAACATCAGGCAACGCATGGGCGAGCTAGGGTCCTCGGGTCGGCACAATCATGGCAGAGGGGCTTCGTCCGGCACGCTGTCGAGCATCAGCCCGCCCGTGTCCGAGCCGCCCAGTACCACATAGGCACTGCTACAGAACAAAGAGTTCAAACGCTTCATGTCCGCAATCAGTTCCAGGTGCAGTGAGCTGGTTTCGATACTTTGCACCACCTTGCGTTGCAGGCGGCTGACATGGGCGTGAGCCAGGCGACGTTCCTGGGCGCGAAAACGGCGCTTTTCCCGCAGCAGCAGGCGGGCGCTTTCGGGGTCTGCGCTGAGGAACACCGAGAGGCCCAGGCGCAGGTTGGCCAGCAGCTGTTCCTGCAGGCCGGTCAGCTCTTCCAGGCCTGTTTGCGAGAAGGCGCGGCGCTGGCTGGTCTTTTGCTGCTGCACCTTGCGCAACATGCGTTCAACCAGGTCGCAGGCCAGTTTCAGGTTGATCGCCAGCTCGATGATCTCGGCCCAGCGGCGGTTGTCATGCTCGCTGAGGTCTTCGCGGGCCATCTGCGCCAGGTACAGCTTGATGGCGCTGTACAGGGCTTCTGCATCTTCGCCCAACGCCCGCACCTGTTGCGGCAAGGCAGCCTGGGTACCGCGCAGTGCACCCAGCATGGCTTCGAGCAGGTTATCGACGATATCGCCCAGGCGCAGGGTTTCGCGTGCGGCATTGGCCAAGGCCAGGCTAGGGGTTTCCAGCGCCGAGGCGTCGAGGTGGCGTGGGCGTATCTGGCCATTGCTGGCTTCGCGTTCTGGCAACAAGCTGTTGCACAGCCGGCCCATGGGCTTGACGGTAGGCAGCATGATCAAGCAGCGCAGGGTGTTGTAGAGCAGGTGGAAGCCGATGACCAGCTCCTGGGGGCTGAAGCTCAGCGAGTCCATCCAGCCTACCAGTGGGTGCAGCACCGGGATGATCAGCACCAGGCCAATGAGTTTGTACAGCAGGCTGCCCAGTGCTACCCGGCGCCCGGCCGCGTTCTGCATGCTGGTGCTGATGAAGGCCAGCAGGCCGCTGCCGATGTTGGCCCCGACCACCAGGCCGATCGCCACCGGCAGGCTGATCACCTCGGCACCGGCCAGGGTGGCGGTGAGCAGCACCGCCGCCAGGCTGGAGTAGGACACCATGGCAAACATGGCACCTACCAGGGCATCGAGCAGGATATCCCCAGTGAGCGAGGCGAACAGCACCTTCACCCCTTGGGCGTGGGTAATGGGCGCGGCGGCTTGCACGATCAGTTGCAGCGCAAGAATGATCAGGCCCAGGCCGATGCCCACCCGGCCAAGCTGGCCGGCGCGGGTCTGCTTGCGCGACAGGAAAAAGATCACGCCCAGGAAGATGAGCAGCGGCGACAGCCACGACAGGTCGAAGGTGAGCACCCGGGCCATCAGCGCCGTGCCCACGTCTGCCCCGAGCATGATCGCCAGTGCCGGGGTCATGGCCATCAGGCCTTGGCCCACGAACGAGGTCACCAGCATGGCAGTGGCGTTGCTGCTTTGCACCACGGCTGTCACCAGAATGCCGGCAATGAACGCCAGTGGTCGCTTGTCCATGTTCTGGCCGATGATGCGCCGCAAGTCGGAACCGAACACCCGAAGGATGCCGGTACGCACGATGTGCGTGCCCCACACCAGAAGTGTGACTGCCGAGAGCAGGTTGAGCAGGGTCAGCATGGCGGGAACCCCCTGTTGCACTGGCCATTGGGCCAGAAGACGAAGCGCGGGCACGTGGAAATTTCCGTTGCCCACTCAAAGCTTTAGTTGTTTTGTGCAGCGATCGCCAGCTTCGCATGGCAGTCATCATTTTGAAACATTTATGCCATGGGGCGGGCTGCCCAAAAAAGAAAAGGGCCTTGAAAGGCCCTTTGGGGTTTGCAGCTTCCTGGGTTTATTGACCCGGGATGTCCTTGCGCAGTTTCACCGGGTCGTGATCCTTGCCGGCTTTGCGGGCAACGGCGGTGCGCATGCGGATGTTGATGGCTTCCACTGCCAGCGAGAACGCCATGGCGAAGTACACATAGCCCTTGGGTACATGCACGTCGAATGCTTCGGCAATCAGCACGGTGCCCACCACGATCAGGAACGACAAGGCGAGCATCTTCAACGAAGGGTGCTTGTCGATGAAGTCGCTGATGGCGCCGGCGCAGGCCATCATCACCAGTACGGCGACCACGATGGCGGCGATCATGACCGGTACGTGCGAAACCATGCCCACTGCGGTGATGACCGAGTCCAGCGAGAAGACGATGTCGATGATCGCGATCTGGATGATGGTGTAGAAGAACTTGCCGCCCGAGCCCTTGGGCTCCTCGGCGTTTTCATCTTCGCCTTCCAGGCCGTGGTAGATCTCCTGGGAGCTTTTCCACAGCAGGAACAGGCCACCGAAGAACAGGATCAGGTCACGCCCGGAAATGCCCTGACCCAGGACCACGAACAGGTCGTTGGTGAGGCGCATCACCCAGGTGATGGATAGCAGCAGCATGATGCGGGTGACCATAGCCAGGGCCAGGCCGAAGATCCGAGTGCGCGGCTGCATGTGCTTGGGCATGCGGCTGACCAGGATCGAGATCATGATGATGTTGTCGATCCCCAGCACGATTTCAAGTGCGGTAAGGGTGAAAAAGGCAACCCAGATTTCCGGGCTGGTCAGCCATTCCATGTGTTTTCCTTCAAGCGGTAAAGGCCGCACGCCAGGCGTGCGGCAAGGGAGAATGCGAGTGTATTAAAGACTACTGAACAGCGGAAAGATGCCCATCAAGAGCGCGGCAAACATTATGCACAGGCATACCAGCACCGCCCACTTGAGCGTAAAGCGCTGATGGTCGCCGAACTCGATGCCGGCCAGGGCCACCAGCAGGTAGGTGGAGGGTACCAGGGGGCTGAGCAGGTGCACGGGCTGGCCGACGATTGACGCTCGGGCCATTTCGACCGGGGTGATGCCGTAATGGCTGGCGGCTTCGGCCAGCACGGGCAGCACGCCGTAGTAGAACGCATCGTTGGACATGAAGAAGGTGAACGGCATGCTGACGATGGCTGTGATGACCGCAAGGTAGGGGCCCAGCGCTTCGGGGATGACCGCCAGCAGGCTCTTGGACATGGCATCGACCATGCCGGTGCCCGACAGGATGCCGGTGAAAATGCCGGCTGCGAAGATCAGCCCGGTCACTGCCAGTACGCTGCCGGCGTGGGCGGCGATGCGGTCCTTCTGTTGCTGCAGGCACGGGTAGTTGACGATCATGGCGATGCTGAAGGCGATCATGAACAGCACGGGCAACGGCAGTACACCGGCAATCAGTGCCACCATCAGGGCGGCGGTCAGGGCGCCGTTGAAGTACAGCAGCTTGGGGCGCCGGGCTTCCGGGTACTGCGACACGCTGATTTCGCTGTGGTCGATATCGTCAGTGGGCAGGTGCAGCTCACCCAGGCGAGCCCGCTCGCGCTTGCCGTAGAGGTAGGCGATACCCAGGATGGCCACCACACCAAACAACATGGCGGGGATCATCGGGACGAAGATGTCCGAAGGGTCGACGTGCAGTGCGCTGGCTGCACGTGCAGTCGGCCCGCCCCACGGGGTCATGTTCATTACGCCGCCGGCCAGGATGGTCAGGCCGGCCATGATCCGCGGGCTCATGCCCAGGCGGCTGTACATGGGCAGCATGGCCGCGCAGCAGATCATGTAGGTGGTAGCGCCGTCACCGTCCAGCGAAACCACCAGGGCCAGCACGGCGGTACCCACCGACACTTTCAGCGGGTCGCCTTTGACCAGTTTGAGGATCTTGCGCACGGCCGGGTCGAACAGGCCGGAGTCGATCATCAGGGCGAAATACAAGATGGCGAACATCAGCATCACGCCGGTGGGCGCGAGTTTGCTGATGCCTTCTAGCATCATGGGGCCGATCTTGCTGGCAAAACCGCCGAACATGGCGAACAGGATGGGTACCAGAATCAGTGCGATCAAGGCCGAGAGGCGCTTGGTCATGATCAGGTACATGAAGGTGATGACCATGGCAAAGCCAAGGAAAGTCAGCATGGCAGTACTCCAGGCGAGGCGCGAAAGTTAAGGCGATTCGGGCGGGTCAGCGCGTAGGGCGCTGTGCATGGAGCTGCAGGATGTGGGCTACGACGAGTCGGGCACGGAAAGGCATCGGGGTCACCATTGTTGTTGTTGGATTGCGCCGGGCGCGGTATTCCGTGCCCTGGCTGACCGGTCTGTGCCGGCAATGGGGGCTATCCTAGGTGGGCAAGCTTTCAGCCAGCTTTCGCTGCAACAAAGTCGACAGGAGGTTATGCATGGGTGATATGACGGAAGGGGGCTGCCATTGCGGCGCCCTGCGCTACCGGCTGGAGGGCGATTTGTCAGATGTCGCCCACTGCCATTGCTCCATTTGCCGACGGGTCAGTGGCGGGCTGGTGGTGACCTGGGTCACGCTGCCCCGCTCGGGCTTCAGCTGGTTGCAGGGGGTGCCGAGCTGCTATGTGGCACCGGCCAGTTGCAGCCGCTATTTTTGCGGGCGCTGCGGTGCTCATCTGGCGCTGGTGACTTCGCACAGCCCTGACACGGTGGATGTAACGGTCGCGACGCTGGACCAGCCGGAGCGGGTGCGGGCCAATCGGCATATCTGGGTGGGTAGCCGGGTGCCTTGGTTGCACCTGGACGAGCATTTGCCTTCGGAGTTTGGCGAAAGGTTATAGGCTGTATGGCCAGCTCAATCACAACTGCAGGCCACCCGCTGCCTTGTGCAGCGCCCGCAGGTGCTCGCCGATCTGTTTTACGTTGGCTTCAACTGCAGCAATCTGCTTGGCCCTCGACGGCTCCAGCAGCGCCCTCACCTCCTGGTCAAGGCTGGTGCTCAGCCGCAACAGCTGCGCCTGGCGTTCGCGGCTGACTGTTTCCAGGTGCTTGCGCTCCTCAGGTTGAGGCAGCCCGTACCCGGTTGAATCCAGCAGTTCGGCCGGCCGGCTCAGGAAGCCACTGTTGGCGAGCATCTGCTTGAGGGTGGCGTCAGCCTTGTCGATGCTACCGTCCTTGAGCGCCGCGGCATTGAGGTAGCGTTGCTTGACTTCATCCTGGGCCAGCAGCAATTGCCGCCGCAGGCCAGCCTGTTCCAGCAGCAGCAACGCGGCGCTGGTGCGCAGGTCAGCCTTGGCGAACCAGCTGCGGCGTTGCTCGGCATCCAGCGCCAGCCAGTCTTCCACTGCTTTCTGTTCGACCGGCAGTTGCTTCTTCAGCACCTCGAACATGGCCTGGTAGCGGTCCCGGTAAGAATCGAAGCGGTAACCCAGCCGCAGCGCTTCGCGGGGGTTGTCGAGCACGCGGGTATCGGCCAGCCCGCGGCCGCTGAGCACGGCCAGCAGGCCGTTCGGCATGATGCTGTCGAGGTCGTTGAGCTTGGGGTTGGCAGTGCCGCTGCGTAACAGCTTCAACGACTCCACCGCACAATTGTTCGACAGGAACCAGTAATTGCCGTCGTAGCTCCAGTGCATTTCCGCCGCCTGGCGCACCAGGTTTTCGATCTCTTCCCGGTTGAGCTTGAGCGGTACGGAAGCCAGGCTGCGCAGCTCGGTCTTGGTGTACTCGTCGATCACTTGGCCCAGGGGCAGTACGAACAGCCGTGACGGATACACCCCCACCAGGCCATCCCAGCTGGACAACTGCACGTCATTGACGAATGCGCGGTACGAGAGCACCAGGCTCTGGTCCAGGTCCAGCCGGCAGTCCGGGCCCCGTGGGCGGCCTGGCTTGCAGATGACCAGGCGTAACATGCTGTGCCCCCAGCGGCTGACCAGGTTCTGATTGGCTTCGGCCAGCAGGAAGTCCACTTCGTACACACGCTCGGGGTCCACTTCACCCAGTGGCTGGCGGGCGAAGTCGCTGCCGGCGTTGATGAACGGCAGGGTTTTGGCGCAGGTGTCCTGAGGGGGCGCCCAGCCGAAATGCTCGCGCAGGTACTGGTTGAGCGCCGGGCGGCGGCAGCCATAGCTCGGGTCGAGGAGGAAGTACTCCATGTTGACCGCGATGTATTCCTTCGGGGTGCTCAGTTCGTAACTGTCGGGGCTGCGCACGAACTGGCCATTGTGCTGCTCACGCTCGCCGCGCCGGCCTACGTATTGCTGCCAGCCGGCCAGGTCGAGCAGGCGCGGGTCGTCGCTGAGGGTGAAGCGGCGCTCGGCCTGGCCGCGGCACTGGCCGGGCAAGCCCACTTTGCCCAGGGTGCCTTGCTGGCGCTTGCAGCGCGCGATCAGCGACTGCTCCTGGCTGGGCCACAGCCGGGCGCGGTCGTAGATATGGGTGAGTTCATGCAGCACGGTGGCCAGCAGCTCTGCGCGCACGGTGCCATGAGGGCGCTGCGTAGGCTCAGTTGCCGCGCTGCCGTCGGCAAGGCTGGGTAGCAGGCGCCGGTTGAGTTCGAGGGTGGACACCGGGGAAGCCTGGCCGTAGGCGTTGGCCGGCATGTGGTCGCTCCAGCCGACCTGAACAGTGCGGTCAAGCCGCTGCTTGAACAGAGGTGGCAGTTTGGCCATGGCCTCGTCGAGCAGCCTCTGGCTGGCCTCTACCTGTTGCGCGTCGAGGCCGGCCACCTGCAGCTCAAGCTGCAGGTCTGCCAGTGCGGGCGTGCCGGTCAGCGTCAGGGCGCAGCCGAGCAACCAGACACGCACGTTGTTCACAGCGCGAGAATGGCTTCGGCCAGCACCTGGTCGCTGGCGTCACGTGCCTGCGGCACGCGTTCGCGCAATGTGTCGAAGGCGGCTTCAAGCTGGGCCCCGCGGATGTCGCCGTTGCTGGCGACAAAGCTGGCGGCGTCGTCATGGGCTTCACGCACCACTTTCGAGTCGCGGATGGAGGTGGTGGTATCGGACGTGAAGTCAATCGAGCGGCCAAAGGCACGCACGATGATGTTGCTGGTGGCCACCAGGGTCTGTGCCTGAGCCAGGTCGGCCAGCAACAGCATGCCGAGGGTCGCGGCAATCAGCGGTTTGCGCATGGAGCATCTCCGAAAATACAGGGAGTGAGGGGTAGTTATTGGACGAGGATAGCCTGCGCCAGTTCCAGGTCACTGGCGCCACGGCACGTACAATCGCGCCTTAATGATGCCAACGCGGCTTCCAGCCATGCACCCCGCAGCTGCCCTCCACTGGCCACGAAGGCTGCAGCGTCATCGCGCGCCTCTAGCACCAGTTTGCGGTCGAACGGCGCGCTGGTGACCTGGCTGGTGACATAGCCAGAAATCACCAACCCCTGGGTGGTGGTATCCATGGCGTGGGCTGCCGCGATACTGGCGAGCCACAACAACGGCAGCAACAAATAGCGCATGGTTGAACGAGGCAGTCGGGGCTTGCTCAGAGCGCGAGGATAGCCTGGGCCAGTTGTGCGTCACTGGCTTGCAGGGCTGGCATTTGTGAGCGGATGTGCAGCAACGCGCTTTCCAGCTTGGCGCCACGAATATCACCTTGGCTGGCGACGAAGCTGGCGGCGTCGTCACGCGCCGCTTGCACCACTTTGTCGTCGCGCAGCGACGAGGTGGCGTCGGAGGTGGCATCGGTGGAGGCCGCTACCGCGCCGACCACACTGTCGGTGGTCACGATGAAGCTGCTGGCCTGTGCAGTGCCGGCCAGGCTCAGCATCAAGGCAGCGCCAATCAGATAGTTACGGTGCATGTAGGGAAACTCCTGGCTTGGGTCGTAATGCTACTGGGACGTTAAGATGGCGGTTTTGGACACCCATAAAGGTGGGTTCTACCAGACTGTTGGCCGAAGCGTATCACGCGTAGGTGTATCAGAATGTTAAACACAGCCGTTGGCAACAACTGTACCTGTCTCATGCAATGCAAGGGAAATTGTACTGGTACGAGACTGGCGTCGCTATTCACACCAACAAAAAACCCGCCGCAGTGGCCTGCGGCGGGTTTAGGAAATTCGTGGTGCCAGCCTGGCTGGCAACCCAGCGCTTAGCGCCAGAAAGGCTTGCTGAGCTCTTCGTAACGCTGCGACTCACTGATACCGGCATCCGCCAGCAGGCGGGCGTCCAGGCGAGCCAGTTGACGACGGCTGGCCATGCGGCGCTGCCACAACAGCAGGGTGGAGGCTACACGCAGAGGCAGGGAGGCCTGGGATTGCTGAGCTTCGCTTTCAAAAACCAGACCGGAACTGAGGGTACGTTCCATGATGATCATCCTTCCGCTTATGGCGGCATTAGATAGTGATTTAACTGATGCCAATGATCCTCCCCTCTTGTCCATAACAGTAGATACAGTTCCTTCAAAAGATAATGGGCCAGTTAACTGTGTAACGGTACTGTTGCACCCGAAAGCAGCCTAACTGTACTGGTATGCCTCATTTTGGTGCGTCTTAGCGGTTTTTTCGGGTGATCAGGCTTAGAGATGAAGGTTTAACCAGTACAGTAGTACAGTTTATTTTGGTAATGCCTGGCAGTTTGTAGCAGGCAAAGAAAAAGGGCCGCATCGCGGCCCTCGATTGTGTTGCACAAGCAGGCGGGTTGCCGGTCAGCTGGCCAACATGCGCCCCGTTTCTTCCAGGTTTTCATGCCAGCTGAGTGCCTCGCGCAGGATATGCGGGGTATGCCCACCTCGCTCGCATGCCCTGTAGAAGTAGTCGTTCAGCGCGGCGCGGTAGTCTGGGTGCACACAGTTATCGATGATCACCCGCGCCCGCTCCCGCGGCGCCAGGCCTCGCAAGTCGGCCAGGCCTTGTTCAGTGACCAGGATGTCGACATCGTGCTCGGTGTGGTCCACGTGGCTGACCATGGGTACGACGCTGGAGATGGCACCCCCTTTGGCAATCGATTTGGTCACGAATACCGACAAATGCGCATTTCGCGCGAAATCGCCCGAGCCACCAATGCCGTTCATCATGCGCGTACCGCACACGTGGGTGGAGTTGACGTTACCGTAGATGTCGAACTCCAGCGCGGTGTTGATCCCGATGATACCCAGGCGGCGCACCACTTCCGGGTGGTTGGAGATTTCCTGCGGGCGCAGTACCAGCTTGTCCTTGTATTGCTCCAGGTTGCCGAACACGTCAGCGTTGCGGCGCGAGGACAAGGTGATCGAACTGCCAGAGGCGAAACGCAGCTTGCCCGCATCGATCAGGTCGAAGGTGGAGTCCTGCAGCACCTCGGAATACATGGTCAGTTCTTCGAATGGCGACTCGATCAGGCCGCACATCACTGCGTTGGCGATGCTGCCGATACCGGCCTGCAACGGGCCCAGCCGGTTGGTCAGGCGCCCCGCCGCCACTTCTTTCTTGAAGAAGTTGATCAGGTGGTCGGCGATGCCCTGGGTTTCGCCATCGGGCGGCAACACGGTGGAGGGCGAGTCCGGCTGGTCGCTGATGACGATACCAACGATCTTGGCCGGGTCGATGGGGATAGCGGTGCTACCAATACGGTCGTCCACCTTCACCAGTGGGATCGGTGTACGGGTGGGGCGGTAGGTTGGGATATAGATGTCGTGCAAACCCTCGAGGTTGGGGTTGTGCGACAGGTTGATCTCGATGATCACCTGCTTGGCGAAAATCGCGAAGCTGGCCGAGTTGCCCACCGACGTCGTAGGTACAATGTGGCCTTGTTCAGTGATCGCCACCGCCTCGATGACCGCGATGTCGGGCAGCTTGAGCTGCTGGTTGCGCAGTTGCTCCACCGTTTCGGACAGGTGCTGGTCGATGAACATCACCTTGCCGTCGTTGATGGCCTTGCGCAGTGTGCTGTCCACCTGGAACGGCATACGGCGCGCGAGCACGCCGGCCTCGGTCAACTGCTTGTCCAGGTCGTTGCCCAGGCTGGCGCCGGTCATCAGGCTGATTTTCAGCGGGGTCAGCTTGGCGCGCTCGGCCAGTGCGTGGGGAACGGCCTTGGCTTCACCGGCGCGGGTGAAGCCGCTCATGCCGACGGTCATGCCGTCCTCGATCAGGCCAGCGGCATCAGCCGCACTCATTACCTTGCTGTGCAGGGAGGACAAGCGGATACGATCACGGTACATGGATTGTTATCTCGGGCTACTAAGCTACTGCAGCGCAGTCTAGTGTTTTCGCCCGTTGCCGTCCCGCGACCATGGTCGTATGACCCTGCAGGGTTGGCTGCCGTTGATCCGGATCAAAAAAGCAGAGCCCCGTTGGATCAGGCCGGGGCTCTGCTTAATATAGGCCGATGCAGCAGCAGTGGTTACTCCACAGCCTTGACCATGTCCTCGATGACCTTCTTGGCGTCACCAAACACCATCATGGTCTTGTCGAGGTAGAACAGTTCGTTATCCAGCCCCGCATAGCCGCTGGCCATGGAGCGCTTGTTGACGATGATGGTCTTGGCCTTGAAGGCTTCGAGGATGGGCATGCCGGCGATCGGTGACTTGGGGTCGTTCTTGGCAGCCGGGTTGACCACGTCGTTGGCGCCCAGCACCAGCACCACGTCGGCCTGGCCGAACTCGGCGTTGATGTCTTCCATTTCGAACACCTGGTCGTAGGGTACCTCTGCCTCGGCCAGCAGCACGTTCATGTGGCCGGGCATACGCCCTGCTACCGGGTGAATCGCATACTTCACCGTCACCCCGTTGTGGGTCAGCTTCTCGGTCAGCTCCTTTAATGCATGCTGGGCGCGGGCCACTGCAAGGCCGTAACCTGGCACGATGATCACGCTGTCGGCGTTGCTGAGCAGGAAGGTGGCGTCATCGGCAGAACCCGACTTCACCGGGCGCTGCTCCTTCGAGCCCTGTGCCGCACCCGCATCTGTATCCCCACCAAAGCCGCCGAGGATCACATTGAAGAACGAGCGGTTCATGGCTTTGCACATGATGTACGACAGAATCGCACCCGACGAACCGACCAGCGAGCCCGCAATGATCAGCATCGAGTTGTTCAGCGAGAAGCCGATACCGGCAGCCGCCCAGCCCGAGTAGCTGTTGAGCATTGATACCACCACCGGCATGTCTGCCCCGCCGATCGGAATGATGATCAGCACGCCCATCACGAACGCCAGGGCCAGCATGAGGGTGAAGGCGCTGTAGTGGCCGGTGAACGTGAACAGCAGGCCCAGGGCGATGGTGGTCAGGCCCAGGATGAGGTTCAGCTTGTGCTGCCCGGCAAACTGCACCGGCGCACCCTGGAACAGGCGGAACTTGTATTTGCCCGACAGTTTGCCAAACGCGATCACCGAACCGGAGAAGGTAATGGCACCAATTGCTGCGCCCAAGAACAGTTCCAGCCGGTTGCCCGTGGGGATCGGGTCGCTGATGGCGGCGACAATGCCCATGGACTGGGGTTCGAGTACCGCAGCAATGGCGATGAACACTGCCGCAAGGCCGATCATGCTGTGCATGAAGGCGACCAGCTCCGGCATCTTGGTCATCTCGACGCGCTTGGCCATGATCGAACCGGCCGTACCACCGACCAGCAGGCCGACAAGCACGTAGCCGATGCCGGCAGTAGCGAGCTCGGCACCCAGCTTATAGATGAGGCCAACCGTGGTGAGGATGGCGATCCCCATGCCGATCATGCCGAACAGGTTGCCGCGCCGTGACGTGGTGGGGTGCGACAGGCCTTTGAGTGCCTGGATGAAGCACACCGAGGCAACCAGGTACAGAAGCGTTACCAGATTCATGCTCATGCTGACTTCTGCCCCTCGTTCTTGGTTTTTTTCTTGAACATCTCAAGCATGCGCCGGGTGACCAGAAAGCCACCGAAGACGTTGACTGCCGCAAGCGCCACGGCCAGGGTGCCCATCACCTTGCCGGCGGGGGTTACGGTCAGTGCCGCAGCCAGCATCGCGCCGACGATGACGATGGCAGAAATGGCGTTGGTAACCGCCATCAGTGGGGTGTGCAGCGCTGGGGTAACGTTCCACACCACGTGGTAGCCCACGTAGATGGCCAGCACGAAAATGATGAGGTTGTAGATGCCATGGGAAATCAGCATGTCTTCCATTGTCGTGCTCCTCAGCCGTTCTTGCGGACGATCTGCCCGTCGCGGCACATGAGGCAGGCCGCGACGATGTCGTCTTCCAGGTTAATGGTCAGCGCGCCGTCCTTGTCGAACAGCAGCTTCATGAAGTCCAGCAGGTTGCGGGCATACAATGCCGAGGCGTCGGCGGCTACCTGCGCGGGGAGGTTGGTCGGCCCGACGATGGTTACGCCGTGCGCCTGCACCACCTGATCTGCGACGGTCAGTGGGCAGTTGCCGCCCTGCGCGGCTGCCAGGTCGATCACCACCGAGCCAGGTTTCATTTGGGCAACGGTCTCGGCACTGAGCAAGGTAGGCGCCTTGCGGCCCGGGATGAGCGCCGTGGTAATGACGATATCTGCCTGCTTGGCGCGCTCGTGCACAGCCTGTGCCTGGCGTTGCATCCAGCTGGCCGGCATTGGGCGTGCGTAGCCGCCTACCCCTTCGGCGCACTCGCGCTCTTCGTCGGTCTCATAGGGCACGTCGATGAATTTGCCACCCAGCGACTCGATCTGCTCCTTTACTGCGGGGCGTACGTCGGAGGCTTCGATCACGGCACCCAGCCGCTTGGCTGTGGCAATGGCCTGCAAGCCGGCAACACCGGCACCCAGAATCAGCACGCGCGCGGCCTTGACGGTGCCGGCCGCGGTCATGAGCATCGGCATGAAGCGCGGGTAGTGCTGCGCTGCCAACAGCACGGCCTTGTAGCCTGCGATGTTGGCCTGGGACGACAGCACGTCCAGGCTTTGAGCGCGTGAGGTACGTGGCGCTGCTTCAAGGGCGAAGGCAGTGACGCCGTGCTCGGCCATTCGGGCGATCAGCTCGCTGTTGAACGGGTTGAGCATGCCCACCAGCAAGGTGCCAGGCTTGACCTGCGCCAGCTCCTGGTCGTTTGGCGCGACCACCTTGAGCACCAGTTGCGCGCCGTAGGCATCAGTTGCGCTGCCCAGGGCCGCACCCACCGCTTCGAAGGCACTGTCGGGAATGCTGGCATTGAGCCCTGCCCCGCGCTGCACCGTGACCTGATGGCCTTGGCCAATGAGTTTCTTGATGGTTTCCGGGGTCGCAGCGACCCTGGCCTCACCGGCCTGCGTTTCGAGAGGAACACCTATGTGCACGACATTTCTCCTGCGGTGACCTTTTGTCTTTGTAAATGCCAGCACACTTCGGGTGGTGTGCTGGGGCGGCTATCGAGCCCCAACCCGCCGAATCCTGGGCGGGCGAAGCATTTTGCAGACGAACCTCAGGCCCTACAAGCCATTCTGGAGCGAAACCATCGTAAAACTACAAGTCACCCTGTGACTGCATGTCGCAGTGCATCTCACGCAGCCCTGCAAATTCGGGCATTCGGCAGATTAGGCGAAAAAACAGAATAAAATCTGCATAATTCGTGTTTGGAAAGGTGAATGTCGCAAAATTACGCTTCAAAACGTGCTGTGACGGGGCTGGTGACCATTTTGGTGCAGCTCATGAAAATTAATCAAGTGCGACATATATTTATATCTGTAGGCTTTGGATAAAGCTGACTACGGGGTCAGTTAGCGCTGGCTGTCTTTATATACGCGTGTGACTGCTCGGTGAGCCAGTCACGGAAGGCAACCAGGGATGCCGACTGAACCTTGCGCTCCGGAATCATCAGATAGTAGGCCTTGTGGCTGCTCAGAACATGCCTGTTAGCGACCACCAACCTACCCTCCTCCAACTCTCGCTGGATCAGAAATGGAGGGATCAGGGCGATGCCCATCTGGTGGATGGCCGCCTGCGAGAGCATTGAAAACAGTTCGTAGCGAGGCCCGGTCATGTCCCCCTCCACGCTTAGCCCTGCGCTGGCGAACCATTGGCGCCAGGCGTACGGGCGTGTGCTCTGCTGCAGTAGTGGCAGTTCGGCAATACGCTGTGCCTCCAGGGCCGGCAGCCCGCGCAGCAGCGCAGGGCTGCACACGGGTACCGGGTTCTCTCCCATCAGCCTGTGGGCCTGGGTACCAGACCAGTCGCCATCGCCAAAATACACGGCAGCGTCGAAGGGCGTATCGGCGAACAGAAACGGCCGGGTGCGGTTGGTGAGGTTGACGGTGACGTCGGGGTGGCGTTGCTGGAAATCCTTCAGCCGGGGTAATAGCCATTGCGTGCCGAAGGTGGGCACTACGGCCAGCTCGATGACGTTGGCGCCCTGCTGGCGCATTACCGACAGCGTGTCGCGCTCTACCGCGTCCAGCTGGGCTGCAACCTGCCGGCTATAAGAAAGCCCTGCTTCAGTCAGCTTCACACCTCGGCGTGATCGCCTGAACAGTTCCACATTAAGGAACACTTCCAGCCCGCCTACCTGGCGACAGACTGCGCCCTGGGTCAGGGAAAGCTCCTGGGCTGCCTTGGTGAAGCTTTCGTGGCGGGCCGATGCCTCGAAGCAGATCAGGGCTGTGGTACTGGGAATTTTGCGCCGCATGCTTATCCCTCACTTGGTAGGCGGTGAAGCTGGGCTTCAACAGGTTTACGAAGTGAGAAATTATCACTGATTGGTGCGTAATCGTCGTTTGTGGTGCGTGCCGTTGCGGCCTAGGATCAATGCATACCGAACTGTTGCCGCATTCGAGGAATACGCTCATGGCCCCCAAGGCAAGCTTCAACTGGATCGACCCGCTGCTGCTGGACCAGCAGCTCACTGAAGAAGAGCGCATGGTGCGTGACAGCGCTTATCAGTTTGCCCAGGACAAGCTCGCGCCGCGGGTCCTCGAGGCCTTCCGCCACGAGAAGACTGACCCGGCAATCTTCCGCGAGATGGGTGAGGTTGGGCTGCTGGGGGCGACCATCCCCGAGCAGTACGGCGGCAGTGGCCTGAATTATGTGTGCTACGGCCTTATCGCCCGTGAGGTGGAGCGCATCGACTCCGGCTACCGCTCGATGATGAGTGTGCAGTCCTCGCTGGTCATGGTGCCGATCAATGAGTTTGGTACCGAGGGGCAGAAGCAGAAGTACCTGCCGAAGCTGGCCAGTGGTGAGTGGATTGGCTGCTTCGGCCTCACCGAGCCCAATCACGGTTCCGACCCAGGTTCGATGATCACCCGTGCCCGTAAGGTTGAAGGCGGTTATCGCCTTACCGGCAGCAAGATGTGGATCACCAACAGCCCTATCGCTGATGTGTTCGTGGTATGGGCCAAGGACGATGCGGGTGACATCCGTGGCTTTGTGCTCGAGAAGGGCTGGCAGGGCCTGAGCGCGCCAGCGATCCATGGCAAGGTGGGGCTGCGTGCGTCGATCACTGGCGAAATCGTCATGGACAACGTGTTCGTCCCCGAGGACAACATCTTCCCCGAAGTGCGCGGCCTCAAAGGGCCCTTCACCTGCCTGAACTCAGCCCGGTATGGCATCTCCTGGGGTGCGCTGGGTGCTGCGGAGGCCTGCTGGCACACGGCACGTCAATACACCCTGGACCGTCAGCAGTTCGGCCGCCCGCTCGCCGCCAACCAGCTTATCCAGAAGAAGCTGGCCGACATGCAGACCGAAATCACCCTGGCCCTTCAGGGCTGCCTGCGCTTGGGGCGTATGAAGGATGAGGGCACGGCGGCGGTAGAGATTACGTCCATCATGAAGCGTAATTCGTGTGGCAAGGCATTGGACATCGCCCGTATGGCGCGGGACATGCTGGGGGGTAACGGCATTTCCGATGAGTTTGGTGTAGCGCGTCATCTGGTGAACCTGGAAGTGGTCAATACCTATGAAGGTACCCACGACGTGCATGCGCTGATTCTGGGGCGTGCCCAGACGGGTATCCAGGCCTTCTATTGATCTGCTTATAAGGAGCCGGCCCATGGGCGCGCTATCACATCTGCGGGTGCTGGACCTTTCGCGCGTGCTGGCCGGGCCTTGGTCCGGGCAGATCCTCGCGGACCTGGGGGCCGACGTGATCAAGGTGGAGCGCCCCGGGTCTGGGGACGATACCCGCGCCTGGGGGCCGCCTTTCCTCAAGAACGCTGAAGGCGATAATACCAGTGAGGCTGCCTACTACCTGTCGGCCAACCGTAACAAGCGCTCGGTAACCATCGACTTCACCCAGCCAGAGGGCCAGCGCCTGGTGCGTGAGCTGGCGGCCACCTGCGATATTGTCATCGAGAACTTCAAGGTGGGTGGCCTGGCGGCCTATGGGCTGGACTATGAGGGCCTGCAGGCGGTCAACCCCAGGCTTATCTATTGCTCGATTACCGGGTTCGGCCAGACAGGCCCTTATGCCAAGCGCGCTGGTTATGACTTCATGATTCAGGGGCTGGGTGGCCTCATGAGCCTCACGGGGCGCCCGGCGGGGGAAGCCGGTGAAGGGCCGGTGAAGGTGGGCGTAGCGCTTACCGATATCCTTACCGGGCTGTATTCGACCGTTGCCATGCTTGCTGCCTTGTCGCACCGGGAGCAGACAGGTATCGGCCAGCACATAGATATGGCACTGCTGGACGTGCAGGTGGCCTGCCTGGCGAACCAAGCCATGAACTACCTGACCACGGGTAACCCACCGCGGCGTCTGGGCAATGCGCACCCTAATATAGTGCCGTACCAGGATTTCCCTACCGCAGATGGTGACTTCATCCTGACGGTGGGTAACGACAGCCAGTTCCGCAAGTTCGCTGAGGTGGCCGGGCAGCCGCAGTGGGCGGACGATGCGCGGTTCGCCACCAACAAGCTGCGCGTGGCCAACAGGGCGCAACTGATCCCGTTGATCAGGCAGGCCACCGTGTTCAAGACCACGGCGCAGTGGGTGAGCCAGCTGGAGGCTGCTGGTGTGCCATGCGGGCCGATCAACGACCTGGCCCAGGTGTTCCAGGACCCGCAGGTACTGGCTCGAGGCCTGGCCGTCAGCATGCCGCACCCACTGGGTGGCAGCGTACCGCAAGTGGCAAGCCCCATACGGCTGTCGCAAACCCCGGTTGAGTATCGGCGTGCGCCGCCGTTACTGGGTGAACATACCGATGCGGTCTTGGCTGAAGTGCTGGGGCTGGACGCCGCTCAATTGAAGCGGCTGAGAGATACAGGGGTCATATGAAGGCTTGTACATGCCCCATTTCAACTTATTGAAATAAACGGTTGACGCCCTCTCGAATCCCCTTATAATGCGCCACACTTCCAGCGACAACGGAACGCAAAACTCCTTGAGATTCAATGAGTTAAG